>DASSHD010000049.1:0-10969 GCA_035693085.1 Hanamia sp.
AATATTTTTATTTATCAACCAACGAAGTGGAACCGGCGCAACATCAATATTATCGTTTACGCATATCCGATAGTAAGACTGAAAAGCTCACTAATATGATTGGTGGAAATGAAGTAACGATTTCTCCTGATGAAAAAGAAATTGCCATTCTTTATTCTTATACCACTAAACCACCGGAATTGTATTTGCAGGAAACCAAGTCTGGTGCAAAGCCTGAACAAATAACCTATAAAGCCGAAAGTTCAGCTTATAAATCGTATCCATGGCGCGATCCCGAGATCTTCACATTTGCTGCAAGAGACGGAGTTGCAGTTCATGGAAGGGTTTATAAACCTGCGCGTCCGGATGTTCACAAACCCGCAGTAATTTTTGTGCATGGCGCGGGCTATTTACAAAACATTGATAAATGGTGGAGCTATTATTTCAGGGAAATGATGTTCAACAATTTACTGGCCGATCATTGTTATTATGTAATGGATATTGATTATCGCGGAAGCGCCGGTTATGGCCGTGATTGGCGCACGGCAATTTATCGCCACATGGGTGGAAAAGATTTGACGGATAATGTAGATGCTGCGAATTATTTGGTAAAAACTTTTGGTGTAGATCCAAAAAGAATTGGCATTTACGGAGGTTCTTATGGTGGTTTTATAACGCTGATGGCGATGTTTACTACTCCTGATGTTTTTGCTGCAGGTTCAGGACAGCGTTCCGTTTCAGACTGGGCGAATTATAATAACGGATACACGTCGGAAATTCTGAATAAACCTTATGAAGACAGTCTGGCTTACAAAAGAAGCTCGCCGATTTACTTTGTGGACGGTTTAAAAGGCCACTTATTAATGTGCCATGGCATGGTAGATCAGAATGTACATTTCCAGGATATCGTAAAAGTTACTCAACGATTAATTGAGCTTGGAAAAGACAATTGGGAACTGGCTCCCTACCCGATGGAAAATCATGATTTTGAAGATCCATCAAGCTGGACAGATGAATACAAAAGGATTTATAAATTGTTTGAAGATGTTTTGAAAAAGTAAAAGCGATATACAGTAAACAAAGAAATTTTGAGGATTTCTGTTTGTTGCCCTGACTTGGTATTTTATAGGCCGAAGTAGAGATACGAGTCAGAAGAACTTAAATCTCAAGAGTTTCCAAATACATCAAAACATCCATAAGTTCTGCCCATGAGGATTGCCATTTCTTTTTGGCATCATTCAATTTTTCATGATGCTCTTTACCCAGATTCTTCTTGGTCTTAAGATATTCATCTATTTTATCAAGAGATTTTTTGTTTAGCTCGTCAAGTTCTTTTTTATGTTCCATATCTGTTTAAATTATTTAGAATAAAATTACGCAATATCAATACCAATAAAAACAGTTGTTTGCCATAGCTGCACGTGATTTTTTTCTTATCAAAATTACTGGCAGATTACTGGCGAATATAAAAAGGTTTAAATTTATTTGAAACGGCTTTGAGGAAATAAAGAAAGCGGGAATTACAGTACAAAGAAATTTTGAGGATCTTTATTTTGTTGATACAAATGGAATTCACCACTCATGTATTTTGATCCGTCCTTTATTTGTGCATTAATTATCTTTAGCAAATGATTACATTCATAGCATGGATCTTCCTTTTTATATTCTGTTGGCCGCTGGCCATTTTGGCGTTGATATTATATCCCATTGTATGGTTGGTCATGCTGCCTTTCAGGCTGCTTGGTATTGCCGTGGAAGGTGTGTTTAGTCTTTTGAAATCGGTTATTATGTTGCCTGTAAGGCTGATACAGAAGATATAAATTTTTTCAGACAAATACTCAATACAACTCATTACTTTTTTAATTTGCTTTTAAATATCCTAATAACCCGAGCCAGTCGCCAAATCTATCTATCCATGTGTCGGTGGGAATATTCTGTTTGCGCATTCCAAAACCATGCCCTCCTTGTTCATAAATATGCATTTCACATAGCTTCTTTGCGGCGAGCCATTTCGAATACAAGGCAACACTCTGCGAAGTCAGGCCAAAATTATCATCTGTAGCCACAGCAATAAACAAAGGAGGTGCATCAGCAGGCACCGTACCTTGTAGTGATGGCGGCATATAAGCATAGATCGGCGCAACAAAATCAGGACGGTTTTCCGGGGTATAGTCAAAAGCCGTTGATGCAGCAACGGTGCCGCCGGCTGAGAAACCCATGATGCCTATCTTCTGAGGGTTAATTCCATATTCCGTAGCATGGGTGCGCACATATTGTATAGCAGCCCTGCCGTCTGCAACACTCAAAGGAATTATGTTGGCCATCTTTTCGACAAAATCACTTTTTTTCATATTCTCCGTCAGCTCCTGCCCTGGGTTGTCTGTTAAACTTTGCCCAAGCCTGTATTTCAATAAAAAAACCGTTACTCCTTTTTGATTAAGCCAATGAGCCACATCCGTACCTTCGTAACCTTCTACCAAAATGTAGAAACCTCCCCCGGGACAAACAATTATTGCTGTACCGTTTGCTTTCGATGGATCGGCCGGATACACCGTAAGCGTTGGATGCGAAACATTATAGACGAGAGCATCTTTGGTTCCCGGTTTGTACTCTTGTTCATTATACGTCCAGTTCTCAGAGCCCGGGGCGGTGCCATTATATAATTGAATTACTTTTTGCTGCGCGTTAATGCTAAAAGTTGTGAATAGTGCGAAGGCTATTGCTATTATTTTTTTCATAAATAGATTTTTATTAAAAGTAAGAGTTTTCATAACAGCGTTTGCTATTTTTATATGGTGGGAATAATTAAATAATATTTTTTTTGAAATCAATACCATCAAAGATTGCAGTAATGATACGACTATTTGAAATGCACCTCAATTTGTAAATTCAGGCAATAAGCCGCAACTTTGCAATAATGCTGATGTTAGCAGTTCAAAATATATGTTTATACACATAAACATTTCATAATACACATAGATCATGGCTGAAAAGATTATTTCAGGCCCTCAAAAGTTGGGGCCATTAACTCCATTAGTTGGAGAGTGGGAAGGCAATGTTGGTGTTGACCTTTCCTATCACAATAAAGATGATGAGACAACGAAAACAAGTTACTTTGAACATGCCTGGTTCAAGCCTATTCCAATACAAGAGAATGGCCAACAATCAATAGAAGGATTAGCTTATAAAATAACCAATTGGCGTCACGGAGAAGAGGCTATGGATCCTTTTCACGATGAGTCGGGGTATTTACTGTGGGACAAGAAAAACGGACAGGTTATGCAATCAGTGGTGTTTGGCCGCGGAATTGCTATCCTGGCCGGATGTGATGCAGGTGCCCGTGACAAGAAAATACATTTTAAAGCTACCCCCGGCGATCCAAGTTATGGTATTCTTCAAAACAAATATCTGATGGAGCGTGCTGAGTTAAAAAGTTATGAGCATACCTTCACTTTCAATGAGGACGGAACTTTTACACACACATCCGATATTGTTTTAAAACTCGCTGCAATTGGTAAAAAAATGCACCATACTGATACCAATACTTTGCATCGTGTTAAACGATATCATCCCAGTGTCGAAAATATCTGATGGCATGACGATAGTGCCCTGAAATTACCGGTTTGATTATATTGTTGTGAGGGTATATTTCAATCCGGTAGCTACCGGATTGAAATGTACCCGATTGCAGCAATGAATCGGGAAGCCGATAATAAAGCGTACCTTGTAACGATGACACGGAATACAAAAGTGCAATTCGTCTTATTCGAAACAATCCTTTCGGTTGAACCATTCATGAAACGGTGGAAAGAATATACCAGGTCTTCAAAAAGCGATGCGGATGTTATCCTTCAACAATCTGACTACAATGGTGGCTTCAGGTACATCGCCCAACACCGTTTTGCCAGTGAGGAAGTTCAATTTGTTTTCACCAAAGAAAAACGCTCCTCCCGTATTGCCCAGGAACTTATTAAGTCAAATAAAGCTGGCGGATATTCGATTTTACAGGCGGAGCAGCTTACTGATGCAGGCGCCAATGAAAGAAAGGTTTTTGCATTCATCAGTGATCCGCGAACTGACCTTACGGTTTATAAAGATTTATCACGAGACAGCAAATTGAATATTTATGAACCTTATTACCAGAATTGCAAATTTGCCTACATACTTGAATATTTTGTAAACACAAAACAGGCTGAAGGGCTTGTGGAGCAATTAAAGAATTTGGATGCTACCGATGTGGCCATTTACCGGGAATGTAAAATTCCGAAAAATGGGAACGATCCTGTTAAGGAAAACGAGTTCTATGTGTGGCCTTCATTTTAGCGAAAAATAATCGGTTACTGAATTACTAACCGGCAACTCTACTTTTCACAATTCCCTTTTCAAATTAAAGGCTGCTCAGAAGGTTCCGGGGCAAACACATAGACTATACTTCTCTCCGGATGGAAATGAGTATGATTTTAATTTGAGCTAAAGCTCAAATACCTTCTGCCACGCCTGCCCGACTGATTCTTTCAGGCGGGAATTACACGAATTCATCCAGCGTAAAGTATAAACCCTATTAATAAAACAGATGAAACGACAAAAAATAAACACTTCATTTCGTTGTTTGATTTATAAACGTTTTATTTTAATATTTCTAAAATAAACCTTGTCACTATGATCAGTTAGCAAAATGTATCCCCTTGCCAATTCGCCATAGTTATCGTAATCTTTAAATTTGGTCTCTGATTTTCTTTTAAGAAAATCAGCGCTGCCTCTTTCATAACTCAGTACCTTAACGCCGTTCAACCAATGCTCCACGTGTTTTCCTTTAGCTATAATCCTGATATGATTCCATTGCCCGGCCGGGCGCAAATGCACATTCTTGGGAGTATATAGTAAGTAGCAGGAAGCGGTTGCCGCTATATCATGTTTGTGATTTTTCACTTCAGGGTGATTATAATCATCTATGATCTGATATTCAGGACCATTGATTACCACATCGCCTGTCTTTGAATTTTTTAATTCGCCTACAAAGTATTTTACGCCACTGTTGGCGCTATAAGTTAAATTGAAGTCCAGGTCGAGTTCAAAATTGCTGAATTTTTCCCGCGTGATGATATCCCCGGCTCCTTTTTTATTTAAGAATAAAGAGCCATCTTTTATAATCCATCCACCCGACGGAAAAGTTTCACTATTTTTTGATTTCCATTTATCTGTATTCTTTCCATCAAATAATATCTCCCAGCCTTGTGCCTTTTCTTTTTGAGCATTGCCCGGCAGGGAGTCAAAGAGGAACAGCGTTCTATTATGGAAGTGTGATTGAAACCACATCCCGTTCTTATTTACAACTTTCGTGTATCCCATGCTTGTAAAGGAAGAAAGTTCGTAAAAAACTATAAAACATAATGGCAATAATACTTTGTACTTTTTCATTTTTAATTTTTTAAAACTAATATTCTAATTCTGATACCCGTTATCTAAACTCTAAACATCCTAAAAAAACCGGTCATTCGCAAACAATTCTTTTAAATCCCGGATTGCCTTAGCAGTATTGCTTCCTGCCTGTTATAAAGTAAGAACCTCACTACGGATTTGATTACCTGAATACACAGAAGTCATAATGCATATCCGAACCACTGATTAAGAGATTTACGGACTCAGCTAATTCTTAAGAATTTTTATCAGGATAATCATTCAATCAGGATAATCTGAGGCAATAATTTCCTATTTTGTGGGATAACAAATTCTACATGCCTTTAAGTTGGAATGAAATAAAAAGCCGCGCGATTACTTTCACTAACAAATGGAAAGATGAAGCAAACGAACATGCAGAATCGAAATCCTTCTGGGATGATTTCTTTAATGTGTTTGGCATTTCACGCCGAAGAGTGGCTTCTTTTGAGCAGCCGGTAAAAAAGACAGGCGACCGCCAGGGCTTTATTGACCTTCTTTGGAAAGGCATGATCCTGGTAGAACATAAGAGCCGTGGTAAAGATTTAATAAAAGCTTACCAACAGGCAAGAGATTATTTCCCCGGACTTACCGAAAAAGAATTACCACGTTATATTTTGGTGAGCGATTTTGAAAGATTTCATCTCTACGATCTTGAAGAAAATACTTCTCACGAATTTAAGCTGAACGACTTTGTAAGCCACGTTAACCTTTTTGGATTTATAGCCGGTTATGAAAAGAGAACTTTCAGGGAGCAAGACCCTGTAAATATTGAAGCGGCGGCATTGATGGGCAAACTGCACGATAAACTTAAAACGATTGGTTATACAGGGCACTCTCTGGAACTGTATCTCGTGCGTTTACTGTTTTGCCTCTTCGCAGATGATTCCAATATTTTTGAGAGAGGTATTTTGTATGATTATATTGATCAGCGAACTGATGAAGATGGCAGCGACCTTGCGAACCACATTGCGCAATTATTTGAAGTGCTTAATACGCCGAAGGATAAACGCTTTTCCAACTTAGATGAAAGCCTTGCCGCGTTTCCTTATGTAAACGGAAAATTGTTTGAAGAGCATTTGCCTATTGCCAGTTTCGACAGCGATATGCGAAAGCTGTTGCTTGAATGTTGTGGTTTGGATTGGGGCAAAATATCTCCGGCCATTTTTGGTTCGCTGTTTCAAAGTGTGATGAACCCAGTGGAGAGAAGACACCTGGGCGCGCATTATACCAGTGAAAAAAATATTCTGAAACTGATAAAGCCATTGTTTCTTGACGAACTTTGGAAAGAATTTGAAAAAGTAAAAGACAGCAAACCAAAGCTGCAAAAATTTCATAACAGAATAAGTGAACTGCGTTTTCTGGATCCAGCCTGCGGCTGTGGAAACTTCTTAATAGTAGCTTACAGAGAAATAAGGCTTTTGGAAATTGAAATAATAAAGGTGTTATTATTTACACACGAGAAACTGAGACCTGAAGTGGCTTTGGATGCGCGCATAGATATCGGTCATTTATTAAAATGTGATGTGGACAGGTTTTATGGAATAGAATATGAAGAATTTCCGGCGCAGATAGCGCAGGTAGCCATGTGGCTGATAGACCACCAGATGAACATGAAAGTGAGTGAAACCTTTGGTGAATATTATGTGCGTTTGCCATTGAAAAAAAGCGCTGTTATAAAAAATGGAAATGCTTTGAGAACCGATTGGCAAAGTTTGATAGAGCCATTGCCGTGGGAAAAAGGAGAAAAAAAGTTTGATTATATTTTTGGAAATCCGCCGTTTGTTGGAAAGCAATTTCAAAATACAGAACAAAAAATGGATATGGATTTAATTTTTAATGGTGTAAAAGGCGCTGGTGTTTTAGATTACGTTTCTGCCTGGTATATTAAAGCTGCTCAATATTTAAAGCAAAATAATGTTCTTGAAAAAAAGCAAAGTGATTTAACCAAATGTGCTTTCGTAAGTACTAACTCGATATCGCAAGGTGAACAGGTCGGTATTTTATGGAATGAATTATTTAATAAGTATAAAATAAAAATTCTCTTTGCTCATAGAACTTTTAAATGGGGAAATGAAGCCAAAGGCAATGCTGCTGTGCATGTTGTGATAATTGGTTTTGCAAATTTTGATGTGAATGATAAAAGCATCTTTGAGTATGAGAATATAAAGTCTGAAGCGCATCAGGTTAAAGTGAAAAATATAAATCCCTATTTGGTAGAAGGAAGAGATAACTTTCTTCAAAAAAGAAGAATTCCGATTTCAGATGTTACGGAGATGGTATTCGGTAACATGCCGAACGATGGAGGTCATTTAATTTTTACAGAAGAAGAAAAAGAATTGTTTTTGAAAAAAGAACCTAAGGCGGAAATTTTCATGAGGAGGTTTATTGGTTCTCAGGAATTTATTAATGGAAATTATCGCTGGTGCCTCTGGTTAAAAGATGCTTCACCTTCAGAATTAAAAACATTGCCTGAAGTGATTAAAAGAATTGAATTGGTTAAAGAAACAAGATTAAAAAGTAAAAGACCAACAACCCAAAGCTTATCAAAAACACCTGCTTTATTTGGAGAAATCCGGCAACCTAAAACCGACTATATTGTTTTCCCAGAAGTATCAACAGAAAGGAGAGAATTTATTCCTGTTGGTTTCATCTCAAAAGATATAATAACAAGTAATAAAAATTATACGACCGCTTCGGCTTCATTGTATTTATTTGGGATATTAAGCTCAACAATGCACATGGCTTGGATTAGAAGTGTAGCGGGTAGAATGAAAAGCGATTACTCTTATTCTACGGGAATAGTTTACAACAATTTCCCCTGGCCCGAAAACCCAACCGAAAAACAAAAACAAACAGTAGAAGAAGCAGCGCAAAAAGTTTTGGACGTAAGAGCTAAATTTCCTGAAAGCAGCCTTGCAGATTTATATGATCCTAACACCATGCCGCCGGAATTAGTAAAAGCGCACCAGGGATTAGACAAAGCGGTTGATCTTTGTTACCGCCCTCAACCTTTTATCAATGAAACAAAGAGGATAGAGTTTTTATTTGAGTTGTATGATAAGTTGACGAGCGGGATGTTTGGGAGCAAGAAAAAGACCTGAACAAGCTGACACCTTTTGAAAAGATATCAAGATAGGATCAGCAAGTTGAATGTAGAAGATTACCCATTTCCATTATCAGCAGGCGCATTTAAGTTGTCGTCGCTCTGCGGCTTATCCTTTTTAAATTCTAATTTTCCGAACTTCCACGTAAAGTTAAGTCCGATGGAACGAAAGGGTATGGTGCGGATTTGGTTAATAGTAAACTCCGGGCCAAAAACTTTTGTTTTCTGCACAAGATCTCTGTGAAAAAGATTGGAAGCGGTAAGAGCCAGGCTTCCTTTTCTATTCCAGAATTGTTTGCGGAAGGCAAAGCTGTAAGTAGTGAACGAAGGATAACTACCCTGCGCTTCGTGCCTGGCAGATCTGAAGTTCCCGAAAAATTCAGCTACCAGCGTTTTAGAAAACTGATAATCGGCATTGAGATTAAGATGGTAATTAAAACTATTATAATTATACCCCTTGTCAATCGTATTGATAGTGTGCCTTTCATAGAAAAACGCGTTCATTCTCAAATCAAGTTTGGAAAAGAATTTTGCAGCAGCAAAAAGATTAAGCCCGAAATTATTTTCAAGCCCGATATTCTGCCTGGTACTCACGGCAACGTCTTGATAAACGGTATCGCCAACCTGGTAAGAAGGGTAATAAACTATATAGTTCTGGATATTGTGGTCATTAGCCCGGTAGAAAAGATTGACCATAAAAGAACCGATTTTGTCAACATCAATATTATACCCCAACTCATACCGGTTGCCGATTTCAGGAGAAAGGTGAATATTTCCGGTAGATAAATTTTTAGGATCGGTTGTGTTGATAAACGGATTTAGATCCCTGTAATCGGGCCGTTCAATTCTTTTCGTATAGCTCAGTTTTATTTGTGAATTTCCGCTTGTTTTTTTAAAGAAAAATATGGAAGGCACAAAAGTATTATATCCCGGCACCTGCTGTTGTTGCTGCGCGTCGGAATAATAAGAATTAATCTCAGTACGCTCGTAGCGCCCACCGATTTTGGCGTTGAATAATTTAAAAACAGGAAAGGTGAGTTCACTATAAAACGCATACACGTTTTGATGATACCGGACATCATCGGATAAATAATTATCGGTAATATAATTGCCTGAGCTGTTCAATTTTAATACAGCGGAATTGCTGGTGACATCATAAAAGCCCAACTTGCTTCCAACGCCAAGAAGTATATTTTTTTTGAAAGGTTGCGTATAGTCGGCCCTTATTTCGGTTTCATTTTCCGTACCGGGATTTTTTTCTTTGGTAGCGTAAAAAAGAGAATCCTGCGGAAGAAGGTATTGATAATTGTTGTCCATGACATTGCGGTTGCCGAGACTTGTATTGACCGCCAGGTCTAATTCCTGATCCTCTTTTTTAAATGTTTTTTTATAATTAATGCTGGCATCTACGTTATGAAAATGAAAATTGTGATCAGAATTAATAGCATTTTCAATGTCGGATAAAAGAGTGCCATCCATGCTTTGGGTTTGTTGCGACTGGTTGGTTGTTGTTGTGCCGGTATGGCCAAAATTTTGATACCCAACAGATCCTGAAATGCCGTTGTATTTATTGATATCCCAATCAAACCCAAGCCCTGTCTGGTATCCGCTTCGTTTATCTTCAGAAGAAGCCACCTGGTTCAGAAACACTTTATTATTAGCTGAAGTATCATCGGTTACCCTTTGAGATGAAGACAATGAATTCGTTTTTAACCTGGCATTGCCGCTTATATATGCATTTACTCCAAAACTTCCTTTGCGTGCATTGAAATTAAACGAACCATTTTCAGTTCTTGTTCCTCCTGTTAATGACAAATTTCCATTGATGCCCTGCGAATTATTTTTCTTCAGAATGATATTGATAATTCCCCCAAGCCCCTGCGCGTCATATTTAGCGCCCGGCGTGGTAATCACTTCTATACTTTTTATCTGGCTGGCAGGTATGGCTTGTAATACATCCGCAATATCACTTCCAAAGGCCGCCGAAGGTTTGCCGTTAATCAGAAACCGGATGCTCGAACTCCCCGCCAGTTCTACATTGCCATCTACATCTACAGAAACCTCGGGTACCTTTTTCAACACATCCGTTGCCACACCCACTTGAGAAGTTACATCCTGGTCGGCATTAAAGATCAATTTATCTATTTTATTTTCAACGATCTTTGGCCGCCCTGAAATGGTAATGTTTTGCAGCGTAGTTGCTTTCGATTGCAAAACAATATTGTATAAATCGGCAACAGGATGATCCTTATTCACCGTAATATTATATAAAGTATGCGCCTTATATCCTATAAAATCTCCAACCAGTTTATAAGTGCCGGCGGCAATATTACTAACTACAAAATTTCCTTTTTTATCAGAAACAGCACCATTGACGGGCCTTTTTGAGCCTGCGGAAAAAATAGAAATGGTTGCATATTCCACGGGCTGGCGGGAAACTGAATCTAT
>DASSHD010000050.1:0-3283 GCA_035693085.1 Hanamia sp.
CTTCAACAAGAGTAATACGTTCTTTGTTTCTGACAGTACGTATCACATGTATTATAAATTAGATAGTGCAGGAGGAAATGCACCTTCTGTTATAGGGAAAGATTCGAATGGGTTTTGGCATGTTTATCAGGTTCCATCAGGGGTGAGCGGGGGTGGTACTGTTACAAATTTATCAACAGGATATGGATTATCTGGTGGTCCGATAACAACTACTGGAACAATAGTTGTTGACACCTCAATCCTGCATCAAAAATTTATTGCCCTCGCAGACAGTTCTCTTTATTACCCTTATCAAAGTAATCCTAGAAATTATTTAAGTAGTACTGGGACTTTCCCCAATTATGCAGTTCCTTATGGAAATGGTACTAATCAATTGACTTATGATGCTACAGGATTTTACTACGATGGTTATAATGTAAATGCAGGCCATAGTGATTTCTATAGTACCACAGGTTTAAGTTTGAATGGAGGACGCGGGTATCTTGGAGCGAGTGGATTTGGATTAACAATTAAAACAAATGGTGGAGTACCCGAAGATGCATCAAAATCAATTTGGTTTTATAATTCAAACAACCCATACCTTCAAATGTCAATGGGAAGCACTTCCGATTCTACTTTCTATTCCCAAAACTGGATGACGATATATCCGGCAATTGACAAAAAATTTGATCTTGGAAAATCTTCAAATCAATGGAATAATTTGTATGTTCACAAAATAATAACTGATTCTATAATATCGGGAAGCGGAGGTGGTTCCTCTGGTATAAGTACCATTCAGGAAGATGGAACCAACCTTACTTCAAGGCCAACTTTAAACTTTAATTATGGAGTAACAGCAACGGATAACAGCGGATCCTCAACAACAGTGGTAGATGTAAACCTTTCAACAGCATCGAATGCATTAACAAGCGATGTTTCAATGACGTCAGGAAGTACCTTCTATGATGGAGGTACAGTTTCACTCGCTGCCGGCACATGGCTTATTACTGCTACTGCAACGATAGAATCGAGCAATAATAGCACAATGAAAATAACAGGAAAGATATGGGACGGAACTACAGTTTATGGTGCAAGTGAAAGTTCTGTAGGATCATTGGGTGGAGGATCAAAAGGATACGTAAATATAAGTATGAATAGTTTGGTGACAGTATCAGCCACTACAAGTATTAAGGCCAGCTACGCATCCACTATCTCAAGCTGCTCATTGAAAGCCGCCACTGGAGACAATAACACCGGAACTTCAGGAAAGACAACATCTATAACCGCGGTTAGGATTAAATAGGTTTTTCATCAACTTGATTTCATTCAGCGATTGTTAACTCGGTAAATTAAATTTACTTAACTGTGCTTATAAATGCTAAAGGTATTATTTTCATCGGCTTTATTCTATATTCAATTCATTCATATATCCGTTGCCCAGACAAATGCTTATGTAAAAAACCCTGCCATTGGGATACATTTTATTGAGAATGATTTTAAAGGCGCAGATTATATTCGCAATAATTCTTTATTTGCAGCATTCAGAAATAAGCAATTTGCCAATTCAAAAAATATGAAGCCTGGATTGTCGGTTGACTATCTGCAAGGCGTTTCCAGTCATTTTGATTTTTCTGTTACGCTCGCTGGTTCATATCTTGATTATACACTCCATAATGGGTCAATCCTTGGACATGGAAGTTTGCTGCTAGAAACAGATGCATCGCTGATAGCAAAACTCTTCACAGACAGGCATTGGGTGTCGCCTTATTTATTGGCAGGGATAGGAACATCAAAATACAATAGTTATTATGGGCTTTTCATTCCATTCGGTATTGGTTTGCAGGTCAATTTTTCCAATGAAGTTTATTTAATTTTCAATAATCAATACAGGATAGGCATTACCAATAAAGTAAACGATCACTTTTATTATAGTATCGGAATTGCGGGCAATATAATAAAGAAGAAAAGAAAACATGCAGTAAGAAATTCACCATTAGTTTCTTCGCTACAATCTTTTGACAGGGATAAAGATGGGATACCGGACAGTGTAGATGTCTGCCTTGAGGTGGCAGGTTTAAAACAATTTAATGGCTGCCCCGATAGTGATGGAGATGGTATTCCTGATAATGAAGATAAGTGCCCGCTTGTGCCCGGCGTTTTAAAATATCATGGTTGCCCCGTGCCCGATACTGATGGAGATGGCATAAACGATGATAATGATAGCTGTAAAACGATTCCCGGGGTTATAAAATATCATGGTTGTCCGATACCAGATAGTGATGGTGATGGGATCAATGATGAAGAAGATAAATGTCCACTGGAGCCGGGACCCAAAGAGAATCACGGATGCCCTGTTTTAAGTAATGCATTAGTAAAAAAAGTAGAACTAGCAGCACAAAGAATATTTTTCAAAACTGGCAGCTTTGAGTTATTGGAAAAATCTTTTCAATCGCTAGATGAGGTTGCTACAGTTTTAAAAACAAATCCTTCCGTGCAACTTTTAATCGAAGGCCATACTGATAATGTAGGTTCACGGGAAAAAAATCAATTGCTAAGTGAAAACCGGGCGAGGGCTGTAATGGAGTATCTTATAGAGAAAAATGGAATCAGTAAAGACAGGCTGACCATAAAAGGATATGGATTTTCAAAACCAGTTGCTACGAACGCAACTTCTGAAGGAAGGGCCTTGAACCGGAGAGTTGAGTTGAGCCTTTTTTATTAAATAATAGCCGTGTATAGAAAAAATAAACAAGGAAATAACCAGCTTAATTCTCTTAACTTCTTAATGATTTAATATTTCATGGAGCGCAAAACATCTAAAAATATTTTTATGAAACGGTTTATATTTTTACTCACAAACCTTTTACTGACAACCTTTTTATTCGGGCAGCAATTAATAGCAAACGAATACCCTGCCTGGGGCCAGCCGATAATAAAGAGATTAATGGCAAAAGACCCCTCTGTAACAGGATATGGCATAAAAGATAACAGCAGGTTTATCAATATTGCCATCCTCGACAGAAAAAGCAAGATACTTTATTGGATAAGCTGTGAAGGCAATATCATTGAAGCTTCACAGCTAACGGATTTTGATTACGGATTCCTGGTTTCAAAAAAAACAGATCCGTTTCAACTGCATCAGTTGCTTTATACAAGAGACTTACAGATTACCGATAATGCAATAAGTAAATTAAGGTTTCCGGAAAATAAATTTTATTCACGTACCTACCAGCATTACGACCAATACTTAACAAAGCTGATTAACGATAAAAGGTTCGATACATTAAAGACGCCGGTTCAGAAA
>DASSHD010000051.1:0-9452 GCA_035693085.1 Hanamia sp.
CAATAATCAATAGTACGGCCAGAAAAAGGGTTAATAAGATAAGCCAGTTGCCGATTTTTATTACAGCTTTTTGAAAATGGCTTCTTTGGCCCATGTTTGCTTTCATAACAAGGGCTGCGCTTTTACCAAAAAAAGTATTCATAGCAGTGGCGGTTACTATAGCATCCATCTCGCCCATTTTCACAATAGAATTTCCAAATATTTCTTCGCCTGCTGTTTTATCAACCGGAAGAGATTCGCCTGTTAAAGCCGCCTGGTCCACCTGTACGTAGCTACCTTTCGCCGCTACTGCATCCGCAGGAACGATGTCGCCGATTTTCAGTTTAATAATATCACCGGGTACAACAAATTTTGATTCAATACTTTGGTAAGCGCCATCCCGTTTTACCAATGCTTTTTTTGCAAGTTTTTCTTTCAGCACTTTTAGAACATTGAGGGCTTTGGATTCCTGCGCAAAATCCACAACAACATTTACAACCAACAAAACCATAATGATGGTAAAATCTTCCCATTTCTGTGCCACGGCAGATAAGATGGCAGCCACTTCTATCATCCAGGGAATGGGGCCCCACAATCTTCTGAATATTCTATGTACAACACTTTCCTGGTTTTCAGGAATTTCATTAAGCCCATATTGCTGTATTCTTATTTTTGCCTCTTCTTCGGATAAACCTTTAGTAAGGTCGGTTTTTTGGTTTTGAATTACCTCATCAATATTGAGGATTCTTTTATCCTGGCTCATAGTTTATTTTTATTTAATCTTTCCATTTCCAATCCCTCACTTCCGGCATATCAATCCCATTTTTTCTGATATAATTTTTATGCTCAATGAGCTTATCTTTCATTTCCTGTTTTAAATAATCTGCTTTATCATTTAACTGCGGAAGCCTGTCAATAACATCCTGCACCAAATCCCAACGGTCCAATTGATTCATTACCGTCATATCATAAGGTGTGGTAATAGTGCCTTCTTCTTTATAACCACGCACATGAATATTGTCATGATTGGTGCGTCGGTAGGTGAGCCTGTGAATGAGCCATGGATAAGCATGAAACGCAAAAATCACCGGTTTGTTTTTTGTAAACAGCGCATCAAAATCTTTGTCACTCAATCCGTGTGGGTGTTCAGTTTCAGGTTGCAGTTTCATCAGGTCCACCACATTCACAACACGTATTTTCAGTTCAGGTAATTTTTCTCTAAGTATGGAAACTGCCGCCAACGTTTCAAGAGTAGGCACATCACCTGCACATCCCATCACAACATCCGGCTCAGTGCCTTTATCATTGCTTACCCATTCCCAAATACCGATTCCTTTCGTACAATGAACTACCGCCTCATCCATGCTCAACCATTGGGGTGCAGGATGCTTGCCCGCTACAATCACATTTACATAATGCCTGGTGCGGAAACAATGATCCATAACTGACAGAAGGCAATTGGCATCGGGTGGTAGATACACACGAACCACGGATGCCTTTTTATTTACCACATGATCAATAAAACCCGGATCCTGGTGCGTAAAGCCATTATGATCCTGGCGCCACACATGCGATGCCAATAAAATGTTTAAAGAAGGAAGTTTTTTACGCCAGGGCAAACCTGCTGTCACCTTCAGCCATTTGGCATGTTGGTTAAACATAGAATCTATGATGTGTATAAAAGCTTCGTAACAGTTAAATAGCCCATGCCTTCCCGTTAATATATAACCTTCTAACCAACCTTCGCACTGATGTTCACTCAGCATTTCCATAACACGGCCTTCTTTTTTCAGGAACTCATCTATCTCAATCCTCTCTGCTTCCCATTGGCGATTGGTAACTTCAAACACAGCATTTAATTTATTAGATAAAGTTTCATCAGGTCCAAACAGGCGAAAGTTCCTTTTTGCTAAATTCAGTTTTATAATATCTCTTACAAACTTTCCGAGGATCAAGGTGTCGCCTGGCCCGGTTTCGCTCCGTGTTTTTAATTCAAATGCATATTCACAAAAATCAGGCATGATGAGATTGCTCAACACCGCATCACCATTTGCATGCGGATTAGCTCCCATGCGGCTATCACCTTTAGGCGCTAACTCTGCCAATTCAGATTTCAGCTTTCCTTTCTTATCAAATAGCTCTTCAGGCTTATAACTTCGTAACCATTCTTCCAATTGTTGAAGATGTTTGGGATTTGTAGCGGGATCTGTTATAGGAACCTGGTGCGCCCGAAAAGTTCCTTCCACCGGCAATCCATTTACAAATTCAGGCCCTGTCCATCCTTTTGGTGATTTAAAAATGATCATCGGCCAGCAGGGGCGTTCCATTTTTTTATTTCCAGCAGCTTTCTTTTTTATCATTTTTATTTCTTCAATTACAGTATCCAAAAGCTTCGCCATTTTCTCATGCATCTGCATTGGGTCATCTCCTTCAATTAAATAAGTCTTCCATCCATATCCTTTAAATAAATCAAAAAGTTCTTCATTGGGAATTCTTGCCAATACGGTTGGGTTGGCAATTTTATATCCGTTGAGATGCAGAATAGGAAGCACTACGCCGTCTGTTACAGGATTCAAAAATTTATTGGAGTGCCATGCGGTTGCCAACGGACCTGTTTCGGCTTCACCGTCGCCAACCACACAACTCACAATCAATTCCGGATTATCTAATGCTGCACCAAAAGCATGACTGAGTGAGTAGCCGAGCTCGCCGCCTTCATGCATAGACCCGGGACATTCAGGCGAAACATGGCTTGGTATTCCGCCCGGAAAAGAAAACTGTGTAAACAATTTTTTCAATCCTTCCTCATCCTGGCTGATGTTTGGATATACTTCACTATACGTTCCTTCGAGATAAACATTGCCGACGATTGCAGGTCCTCCATGGCCGGGGCCAGAAATATAAATCATATCAAGGTTGTATTTTTTTATGATGCGATTGAGATGGACATAAATAAAATTTTGTCCGGGCGTAGTTCCCCAGTGCCCTAACAACAACTTTTTAATATGCTCAATCTTTAGGGGTTCTTTCATTAGCGGGTTATCGTGCAAATAAATTTGACCGACAGAAAGATAATTGGCCGCCCGCCAGTAGGAGTTCATTTTTTGAAGAAGATTTTGTGTTATTTGTTCGTTTACTGTTTCTTTAGGTTGTATTTCCATAATTTAATAATTTAAATGTTTAGTGTAATATTTTTTTAGAATTGTTATTTGCTATAAATGGTACTTTTTGTTATTAAAATATCCGAAATCCTTTACATACAAGTGTATGGATTACAGATGTTTTTTCGGTGATTCAATTTCCAGGCCTTATTTTTCATCGTTGCCACAAAATTAAATTGTCTTCGATAGGAACAGCGATATTTTCATAACAAGGAATTATCCTTAACGTATAATCATCCAACTTCCTTCCGGTATTCACTTCAGCCAGATAGATATGCTCATTATTATTCTCTGAGGTTGATTGTAGATTCATCTTTATTATTTCCTGATCTCCATTATTAATATCCATAGCAAAAATTTCTATTGAAATTTTATCTTTCAAATCATCATCAAAAAAAATGGTTGCATCAAACGAAAATCCATTTTCTGTTGCTTCTGTTTTTACTTCGCCGAAGTGTATTTCATTCCATTTGCTATGCAATAAATGTTTGGCATCCATTATTTCTTTTCCAATATGGCCTTTGTCAGCAGCGCGCTTCATATATTCGGCCGCCGCCGTCAGATAAAATTTTTCGGTGTATTCACGTACCGTTCTGTTTGCAGAAAATTGCGCTGTTAATGTGGCCATACTGTTTCTCATTCTTTCAATCCATTTCACGGGTATGCCGTTTTCATTGCGTGAGTAAAATTCAGGCACTATCTGTTGTTCCAGTAAATCATATAATGTATTCGCTTCGACAGTATTCCATGCTGGGTCATCACCATGCTCCTTCTTATCGCCCAATGCCCACCCCACTTCGGACGTGTGGGCTTCGGCCCACCAGCCATCCAGTTCCGATAAATTGATACCGCCATTCACCAACACCTTCATGCCACTGGTACCGCAAGCTTCCCAGGGACGGCGTGGCGTATTCACCCATACATCTACTCCCTGCACAAGCTGCTCAGTTAAAAGCATATCATAATCACTTAAAAAAATGACATGTTTGTATAAATCGTGTTGCTGAATAAAATGATTCCATTCCCGAATTAAAGATTTGCCGTTCTCATCAAAAGGTGGCGCCTTACCGGCAATAACCAATTGTACCGGGCATTGAGAATTGGTAAGTATCCTTATAAATCTTTCGGGATCATGCAACAAAAGATTCGGCCTTTTGTAGGGTACAAAACGGCGTGCAAAGCCTAACGTTAAAGTGTGCGGATCGAATACATTCTTTGCGGCTTCAATAATAGAAGCAGGTAAACCCGAAACGATAGTTTGTGTCTCAAATCTTTTGCGGACGTAATTCACAAAATTATTCCGCGACTGGTTACGAAAGTTCCAAAGCGTATCATCTGATATTTTAGCAATATCCTGTTCTATGGTTTTCAGTTCGCCTTTCCAGCGATCTTTGCCACATGCATTTGTCCAGAGTTCATCGGCAAATTCAGAATCCCAACTCGGCGAGTGAACCCCATTGGTAACTGACCCTACCGGAATTTCTTCCAATGGCCACCGTGAAAAAAGATTTGAAAATAATTTCCGGCTTACTTTTCCATGCAATTTACTGACGGCATTCACAGAACGTGAGCCTCTCATAGCGAGGTATGCCATGTTGAAATATTCAGAACCATTATTGGTATCCTGCCGGCCCATTCCCATTAGTGTATCGAAATCAATGTGAAGTTCGTTTGTTGCATAGTCACCGAAATACTGCCACATAAGCGCAGGGCTAAAATGATCGAAACCCGCGGCGACAGCAGTATGAGTGGTGAAAATATTTCCCGCCCTTGTAACAGCAAGAGCTTCTTCAAACGAAACACCATTTTCATTTTTGAATTGATTAGCCCGTTCCAATACAAGGAAAGCCGCGTGCCCCTCATTAAGGTGACACACTTCCGGCTTAATATTAAGCGTATGAAGCAATCTGAGGCCACCAATTCCAAGCAGTATTTCCTGCTTGATACGCAACTCCGAATCGCCACCGTATATTTCACTCGTGATTCCTCTGTGAGCTGGTAAATTGGCAGGATCGTTACTATCCATAAGATATAGCTTAAGCCTCCCGACATGCACCTGCCATGCTCTGATCCAAAGAGGGTATCCCGACAAATTAATCTGAAACCGTAGCCACTCTCCATCCGGCAAACGCAAAGGTGTAACAGGCAACTGGCCCGGATCATTATAAGGAAACAAAGCCTGTTGATTACCATATTTATCAATCTGCTGACGAAAATATCCTTGCTGGTAAAGCAGCCCGATAGCTAGGACAGGTACACCCAGATCGCTCGCAGATTTTAACTGATCGCCGGCAACATTTCCCAGGCCGCCTACATAAATTGGAAGCGCTTCACTCAACATATATTCCATGCTGAAATAAGCTACCGTTTTCAGCGGTGAATCAGGATGCATTTTCTGAAACCAGGCATCAGAAGCTGCTGCCTGCTCTTTTGTTTTCATGAGTTCATTTATCTTTTCACGAAAACCTGCGTCATCCATTTGCTGTTTAAGCCGCTCTCTCGACATCGTTTGTAAAACCAACCAGGGATTATATGTATTCTCCCAAAGTGCGGCGTCTAATTGTTTCCATATTTCATCTGCAGAGTGATTCCACGACCAGCGTATATCCAATGCAAGCGCTACCAGGGAATCAATGCCTTCTATACCTTCCGGTAAAAGGCCATAAATTTCATCGTTAAATTTTGTGTTCATATAATCTTAATTTATTGTTACCGCGGTTATGATACATGCCCCTTTAAATGGCGTTTCGTTAATCAAAATGTATAAAAGAATCTCTAAAATATTAATTCTCTTTATAAGTGATGACTGTCCCTGTATTTATCAGCCCGCTGGTTCCACCCACATCTGTTGTGACATGAGACCTGATATGATCCATAGCGCTGCGGCCCATAGAAGCAGCCAATAAAGCGGAAACATGCCTTCTCTTTCTTTTACCTTCTTCTTTTGGCTGAATGGCTTTTTCTTTATCCTGATCTATCAGCTTTTGGTGCATATCTTTGGCCAGCGTAGAACGTGACCTGGATTGTTTCATCAGGAAATTCATATACTTCTCAAATTCATCTGCAGAAGTGTTACAAACGCTTGAATTCAATTCGCTGATTTGAATGGACCATGTGCTCCCTAAGCTTATTAATTCTGCTGCTGCGCGGGAGAGAATGGCACACTCATCCTGGTAAGTAACCGGAGTTTCCGTACCCCGATTTTTATTGGTAGAATTCTGATAAATTATAAATGCTTTTTTTGCGCAAGTCCGGCATGCTTCTGCGCATTCTTTGCAATGTTCCATTAGCGAATGGTTTTCGCATTCTTCTGAACACGCATCACAAATAGTAGCACAAAGCCCGCAAATTTTTGAGGAGTAAATGCTGTTTAAAGTCATTAATTCTGCAGAAGCACGGCATATAACAGCACATTCCAGGTCAAGCCTGATGCACTTTGTAAGATTCGACACTTCCTTTTCTTCAAGACATGCAACAGCACAATTGTTACAGATGGTTGCACATTCCAGGCAAGCATCTATGCATTTTTGATATTGTTGGTTAGGCATAATATTTTTTTGATTAAAAGATTTATTGTTTAGTCAGGATTTTAAACTACCTGCTTTTTTTGCATACCGATGATGTATGGAAAATATTTTGGGGAGGAGCCCGAAACTGGCAATTAATTTCCATGTTATTCCCGGTTTTCACAACCGAGTTTATGGGAGGAATATTTTTTTCAAACCGTATATCCACAATACTGCCCCGTATAGCGATAACCCTACCTACATTTATTAAATGAATTCCTTGTTCTGTGCTTTTCAGCAAATCTGCTGTTTCCATAGCATTGATATTAATTTACAAATACTTTATTCAATGCAGCAATTGTGTGGCTAATGAAAATTTCATTGATTAAAAAGCCGGATCGGATTTAATAGAAATATTATTTCTGTTACCGGAATTTATAAAAATATAATCATTAGAAAATTTCTGTGTAAAGTTAAAAGTTGATTCGGGGAATTATATGATGGTGAATAGTTAAAAGCATGATTGAAGTCATCAATAACTATTATTTAATTACAGGAAAAGATAAAATGACAAGGACATGGCAATTGAAAATAATTTTCAAAAGAAACTTTTTGAAGGTAACGTTTGGTATTGGGTATTGTTAATAAGTTTTAAAAAATTTATTAAATCATTAATTCAATACCATTACAGGGCAATAGCTTCGAAACACCAATTGTTTGGTATGGCTTTTATGAGTGAGGGTGTCAAAAAAGCTATGATGCTTTGGCATAACTATCAGTAAATCCAAATTATTCTTTTCTGCAAAACGAATAATTCCTTCATCTGTATTTTTATCAGCAATAAAATGATAAACCGGTATTACAGGCTTCATCAATTTTTCCAGTTTCATAGATTCTACAACAGTATCAGGATCATACACTCCAGGCTTACCAGTGTTAATTATATGCAGTTCAGTGTTAAAATCATTTACGATTTTTTTTATTTCTTCTACCTGGGCTATTACGGGGACTTCATTCAAGTCCCAGGCCAGTCCTATTTTTTTTGGAGTTGAAAATTGGGCGCCCGTTGGTACTGCAATTAATGGCCATCTAAGGTTTTTCATTACCTGTACTGCATGGCTGCCAAACCAGAAACGTTCGGAAGCCGTTTTCCCCTGGCTTCCTATTATTACGGCATAGGGCTTCACAAGTTCGCAAACTGCTTTTAATTCATCAATAAATACACCTGTTCGCACTTCAGTTTTAATGTCTATTTTGTTTTTTGTTTTTCTCCATAAATCTTCTTTGAGTTGTTTCATCGCTCTTTCAATATCCTGCCTCATTTCTTCTTCATTCATGGCCACAGGTATATCGCTATAACTGAACTTAACCTGGTAGGCGTGTAACAATAATATTTCGGCATTAATTGCAAGGGACATATCTGCTGCATAGTTAGCTGCATTTAAAGCAGCCTTTGAAAAATCTGTTGCTAATATTATTTTTTTCATAAAAATTATTTTGAGTTTACGCTATTTATAATTCGGTAAATGAAGTTTTACATTTTCATATTCTTAAACAGTTCCCTTATTGCGTCTTTTTGTTGGTTGAAAAATGCACTATCCTCCAAAACAGGAATCCTGATTATTTCTTCGTTTACTGATTTGGTTAAAATTCAATAACAAACATGCCTCAACAAATAACGGATACCTATTTTTGAGTTTTACTAATAATCTATCAAAGCAATATGTTGATAAATCTTTCAAAAACCCTTCATCTACAAGCTCAACATCGCCGACGTTCTCCAACACCTTCTCTATCACATCATCATTTCTATGTTGATCAGCTAACCAGGGCTATCAATTTTTCTTTTTGTTGCAAAGCAGTCTTATACCCTATCCCAAAAATTTCATCAGCATCCTTCATGTTAATCAATCCAAATCTGCCTAATTCAGGTTCTATGAAAATATCACATTGATTAGATTTCATATAAACCGAATTGGCTACAGTCATATGAAAAGACCTTTCTATTATTGCAGCTTTTGAAAATCTGAAATTAATATCAGTAACATTTTCTAGTTTGTTTACATGCGAGCCAATGATTTTGTCGCTGATGCTTACCAATGGTTCAACAGGAAAATTATTCAGCAATCCTCCATCCACCAATTTAGTATTTTCACTGATTACTGGTTCAAATACTACAGGCACTGAAGAGGATGCTATGATCCTATTTATCAATTGGCCTTTTGAGAAGAAAATAATTTTATTATTCAAAAAATCAGTAGCGTTAATAAATAAGGGGATTTTTAAAGCTTCAAAGGAATCGTGTGGAATATTTTGCAATAACGCTTTCCTTACCGCCTCGGGAGAAAAGAGTCCCTCCTTTCTCCATAATAAATTCGAAAAACCAAAATAGGAATTGTTTTTTGCCAGCGTTAAAACTTCATCAGGTGTTTTGCCCGATGCATATAGTGCACCAAAGATAGCGCCTGCACTCACTCCTGATATTGCAGAAATATCTATTTGCAGTTCATCAAGAACCTTTAATAGCCCAAGGTGAGCAAAACCTCTAGCTCCCCCACCACTTAATACAAGTCCGATTTTTTTCATGTTTTTGTTGGCAAACGCCAAAATACGAATTTAGTTCTTGTGAAAATTTAAACATCCAAATTAATTTTCTTCCTTTAATTAGTGTCAGCAAGAAAACGCCTGGTTTTTTAGTTCAGGTGTGATTTTTCACTGACCTGATATTCAGATTTTATAAACCGGTTGTAATCTTTTATAAAAAAATAAAATCTTATTATTATAAGTTATAATATAGCTACACTTT
>DASSHD010000052.1:0-2488 GCA_035693085.1 Hanamia sp.
CAAATACATTTACACGTTTAATGAATGTCGTATCATCACTGATGTTGGCGCCTTTCTCATATAAAATATTTACATTATCGCCAGCAACATTTTTAATGCCCTGCATAATGGTTACACTTTTTTCAGGATCGCCGGATACACTCCATGTGCCAAGCATATTTCTTTTATTATCTGCCAGAGGCCCAATCAAAGCGATGGTGCCGGATTTTTTTAAAGGCAATAACTGGTTTTTATTTTTCAACAATACAAAACAACGTTCGGCAATTTCGCGTGCCGCCTGTAAATTGGCATCACTCATAATTTCAGTTTTAGCTCTTTCATCATTGCAGTAACGGTAAGGATCATCAAATAATCCGAGTTTATATTTTGCTTCAAGGATTCTTCTGCAGGCATCGTCAATTGTTTTAGCAGAAACTTTTCCTTCTTTCACTAATTGCGCACCATATCTTAAAAATTCTTCACCCACCATATCCATATCAACCCCCGCATTCAATGCCAGTTCTGTTACTTTTTTATTATCGCCCATACCATGATTCACCATTTCGGGAATGGAGGTATAATCCGTAACAACAAACCCTTTAAATCCCCATTGTTTGCGCAACAAATCGGTAAGCAGCCATTTATCTCCGGTAGCAGGTATGCCGTTTATTGTATTAAAGGAAGTCATTACACTTCCAACCCCCGCATCAACAGCGGCTTTATAAGGAGGAAGGTATTCATTATACATTCTCACCTTGCTCATATCAACCGTGTTGTAATCCCTGCCCGCCTCTGCTGCGCCATACAATGCAAAGTGCTTTACACAAGCTATGACAGTATTATCTTTTGTAAGATCATTTTCCTGGTAACCTTCTACCATCGCTTTTGCTATTTGTGAACCCAAAAAAGGATCTTCACCTGCGCCTTCTGCAATACGCCCCCATCTCGGATCACGGGCTATGTCCACCATTGGCGAATACACCCAACTCAATCCGTCAGCAGTTGCTTCAGTTGCAGCTATGCGGGCACTTCTCCTGATCAAAGCAGTATCCCAACTTGCGGATAAACCAAGCGGAATAGGAAAAATCGTTTTATGGCCATGAATCACATCAAGGCCAAATATTAATGGAATATGAAGGCGCGAATTTTTTACCGCAATCTCCTGTGCCCTGCGGACTTTATCAGGACCGGTAATGCCAAATAATCCCCCAACTTGCCCATTACGAATTTTTGCATCAACATCTTTGCTCACAACAGTACCGGTAACAGCGCCACCCGGTGTTACCAGATTCAGCTGACCAATTTTTTCAGCAAGCGTCATTTTCTTCATCAATGCATTGATAAAATTGTTCATTTTCTCTGTTTTGGAAACCTGTGCCTTTGCAGTAAACGAACAAATAATCAATAAACCGATTAGTAATAAATGCTGTCTTCTCATGTCTTACTTTTTTAATCTTTTAATAAATAGGGTTTGATTGCTTTCTGCCAAATAGCGTAACCTTTGGCATTCATGTGCAGTTCATCTTTAGTAAAAAGGTCTTTGTCGGGAGTTCCATCAGCGTTCAACATTTTATGATACACATCTACAAAAGAAGCATGTTTTTGATGCTCTATAAATTTTTTTATCAATAAATTGGCCTTTGCCATTACAGGCATCAGTCTTTGCCGGCTCGGGCTGGGCTTTATTGAAATAAACACAACAGAAGTTTTCCGAGGCAATTTTTCCCTGATGAGAAAAAATAATTTTTTGAAGCGATCCAGAACGGAGTCAGCAGTTATTTTATCAGAAGATGCGACATCATTATCTCCTTCATAAATTACAATCTGGCGTGGCTGATACGGAAAAACAATATCGTCTGCATACCTGATGGCATCCGGAAAAGTAGAGCCGCCAAAACCCCTGTTAATAATAGTATAACCTGGGAAATAATTTTGAACATCCGACCATTTCCTAAAGGAAGAACTACCGAGAAAAAGAATCGTATGTTTTGGAGGAAAATGAATGCTATCCTCAATTTTAAATTGTTGAATCTCGTTATAGAAGGGTGCATTTTGTGCCTTAGAAAAGCTAAAACAAAAAAGTAAAATAATGAGTAACCATTTTTTTCTGGAAATAAATTTCTTCATGTGTAATAATTTTTTTATTGGGTATCACGAGCAAAATATAACTTAATAATGATGAAACAAATCTACTAATAAATCAAGGTTTCATTAAATCTTTAATAATGTTATTCAAAAAATTATTTGGGTTGGTTTGTTTGCTAACGAAACAACTGTGAAGAGAAATTATTTTTTATGCAAGCGATAAATCAGGTCATAAACTCTTTTGGAAAGTTCTTTAAGCCTGGGGCGTACATCGTCTTCAGTGATTGGAGTAAACAACGCGATTATGTATTTTATATTTCCATCTTCTACAATGCCCACATCATTAGTAAAATAACTCCACCATCCCGATTTATGATAAAACATCGTGTTGTGCGGAAGTCCTGTAGATAGCTTGGTAGTATCT
>DASSHD010000053.1:0-7634 GCA_035693085.1 Hanamia sp.
GGAAAGAAGAGATATTCCTATATCACATTCAGGGATTTTTGAAGCAATAAAACTTTGTAAAGCAAATGGGTATTTAACCTTGGATTTATGGGGCTATGATCATCTCGCAAAAAAAAATGACCCTGTTTATTCGATTAATGAATTTAAAAAGGGATTTTCAGATAGTTTTACTTTTTTTCCAAAAAGAATGAATTTTGTATTAAGCCCATTTAATTACAATATATACAAGTTCCTAAAATTTTGCGAAAAGGCAATCAGGAAGACGCATTCATAAAAAAATCCAAATATCCGTTTTTGTAGCTAAAAGTTATTTTAAGGAGCGATTCTGGCAATAATTGTTATAGTTAACTCTGCTTTCCAAAAAAAAATGATTATCAACCAAAATAATTAAGAAGAGGGCAAAAAGAAAGGGCTTAGGAGAGAATTGAATTTATCATCTTATCAAGTTGGGAATAAAAAAATATAATAGGACCTTAGACGGCTGAAAGCTGCCCTGGTTTTTGGAATCAAGTTTAACATGGGACAACGGCCAAAACTGGCTGCGGCATTATCAATTGGAGGATTTTTTGGGAATTAATTTGAAATTATAAAAAAATGAAATTTTCTGTACAGGATAAGTTAGATAACCATGAGTATAGTAGTATAATAAGTTTTCTTGATTCACTCAATTTTTATTGCATTGAACAACACCCGGACTGGACCGCAAAAATAGAAGGCTACAGACATAAATTTTTTATTTGCATTAATGATGATGATAAGATTATCTGTTTTGCTAATATTATTTTATCGAATGGTCCTTTTAAAACTGCTCATATCAATTTTGGGCCTGCATTCAATGATTTTAACGTCTTAACAAAAGCAATAGAATTTTTACATGCTTATTTTTCTACTCAAAAATGTATCTTTTTTTCAATTCAATTAGCCGCCTATATAAGTAATCAAACCGAGTTGCTTGAATATAATATCAACAAGGATTTTAAGGTAAAATATTTTTTCACACATGGAAACTCATGGACTTCGATTTGTGTTGATCTAAAAAGGCCTGAAAATGAAATATTAAGATCCTTTTCTAAAGGCCATAAAAGCACAATCAAAAGCGCTTATATAAAAAATAGTTTAAGAGTAAGTATTGAAAACAATCCGGGAAATCTCAAATCCTTTATTGATGTTTATATTAAAATGATGACATTTAGAAAATTGTCTTTTGAAAAAAAAAACAATATTGATTTATTTAATAGTATAAACGATTTTATTTATGCAAATAATAAAGGATATATCGAATATATTTTTGAAGGAGATACTCTTGTTGGCGGTTTGATAATTATTTACCAGGGTAATACAGCCAGATATTATAAAGGCGCCAGTGATCCGGAAAGAAGAGATATTCCTGTATTACATTTTGGACTGTTTGAAGCAATGAAAATTTGTAAAGCAAAAGGATGCCTAAATTTTGACTTATGGGGATACAATCATTTTGCCGATAAAACAGATCAACTATTTTATATAAATCAATTTAAAAAAGGGTTTGGAGGAGATTTTACATTTTTTCCAAAAAGAATGAATTTTGTCTTAAAACCAACAATGTACAGTATATATAGGTTTCTTAAGTTTTGTAAAAAAAAGATTAAGAAATAAGACCCGTTATGTGACAATACTTTAAATTGAATGTCTTTTTTAGAAATTCAGTGTCAAAATCTCCAGATAAATATCGCTTTTATCCGCGAATTTTAATTTTATCTATTTTGACATTTTAAGGTTAAAATGAAATTCATAATAACCATAGACACTGAGGGCGATAACCAGTGGGAACATGGCCGTGAACTTACCGTTGAGAACCTGAAATTTGTCCCCCGTTTTCAAGACTTGTGTAATAAACATAAAGTAAAACCCACTTACCTGGTTACTTCAGAGGTTTGTGAAGATGATTATGCCAAAGAAATTTTTACCGATTATTCTAAAAATGGTGTGGCTGAAGTTGGCGCTCATTTACACTCCTGGACAACTCCGCCTTTTATAGATAAAGACGGATATAGATATAATGACAAAAACCATGCTTTCGCAACTGAATTGCCTGAAGAATTATTAGCTGAAAAGATAAAGAGCCTTACCGATCAAATTGAAAATTCGTTTGGAAAACGACCTTTATCATTTCGCTCTGGGAGGTATGGTTTTAATGAAGATGTAGCAAGAGTGCTAGTGGATAACTCTTACCTTGTTGATTCCTCGGTTACACCATTTACAAGTTGGGTTACTAACAAAGGTGCTCCTGGAGGTAAAGGAGGTACCGACTTTATGGATAGCTCGCCGTTTCCTTATAAGTATAATTTTAAAAATGGCAATCTTCTTGAAATACCCGTAACCATACTACCCACTAAATTCCCGCTAAATAAAAACCAAACACTTGCCAGGAAGTATTTCAAGAATGTTGATGACAACATACTACTTAAAATATTCAGAAAATTATTGTTTCAAAATCAGCCTCTTTGGTTAAGACCATTCCTTTTCACAGACATTGATGTTATCGATAAAATAATTAAAGAAGCATCCCGTATCAAAATGCCTTATATAGTAATGATGTTCCATTCAAGTGAGTTAATGCCAGGATGTTCCATCTACCGTGAGGATGAAAGAGCTATTGAAAAATTGTATAAATTACTGGAACAGTTTTTCATTTTATTGAAAGAGAAAAATATAGAATCATTTACATTAACTGAGGCAGCAAATAATTATAGGCTATGAAAATTTGTTTTTGGGGAGATATTGCAACGGCACTAACAGATAATACCAGTGGTGGTGCAGAGTTGCAAATGGCATTAATTGCTAAAGCTTTGGCAAGAGGAGGTCACGAAGTGGTTCTGATAGATTACCAGGCTAAAGAAGATTCTATTACTGCAGATGGAATTAAAATTTTTAGAATAGAAGGATGGAATAAGGGCATCCGTGTTATTCGTACCTTTACGCATCGTTTACCAAAATTATATCACAGTTTAAAAGAACAGAAGGCAGATGTTTATTACTGCCGTATCCGTGATTTCAGGCATATTTTGGCTTTTTGGGCTGCACGCAAAGTAAAAGGCAAGTTTGTACTTGGACTGGCATCAGACCTGGATGCAATGAGCTTTACTATGAGATTCAAATACCAACACCTAGCTGCGCCTGGAAGTTTATGGTCTTTCTCCAGTAGCCTGCTCATTGAGGTAGTTTATCCCTATTTGCTGAGAAAAGCTGATTTAGTTCTGGTTCAGCATGGAGAACAGAAAGAATTATTATCGAAAAAAAATATCTCATCAAAAGTATTACTAAACTTAATTGACACTTCTACAATGCCGGTTGTTTCGACAAAATTTCCTCATGAGTTCATTTATGTCGGATATCTCGATAAACGTAAAAGGATTGTTGATTTTTTTGAACTGGTGACAAAAACACCTTCAATTTCATATAAAGTAGTGGGACAACCAGGAGATAAAACCGGTTTATTCTATTATGACAAATTAAAACAGTGTAAGAATGTAATACTTTACGGAAAGTTGAGCCACTCTGAAACTATGTACCACATTGCCAACTCAAAAGCCTTAATTTCTACTTCCCCTATGGAAGGATTTCCTAACATCTTTATAGAAGCCTGGGCATCCGGAATACCTGTCTTTTCACTATATTTCGATCCGGGTGTTATTGAAAAAGAGAATCTGGGGAAAGTGTCCGGGGGGAATTTAGATGTGCTCATAAAAGCAATGGAGACTCCCTGGGATTCATCTGAATTTTCTATGAAAGCTAAAAAATATGTTGAGCATAACCATGTATTAAATGCGGATAAAATCGAAGAAATAAATTCACTCTTTAGTAATCTTTAATTTATAGTTTGAAAAGAGTATAGATAGTGAAAGATAAAATACCTCTGATGAATACTTCTGTTCTCTGTTGATTAATTATTCTGAAGGGATTACTTAATATTAGACTTACCTGGTAAAAAATGTAAAATAAAAAAGTAAGGAATTGACAAATCAATTACCCTCTATGAACTATAAAATTAGCTAAGTTTTGATCAAGAATGATATTGTAACTTAAAAATTGTGATTAGCTTTAATGAAAAGGTTTTTATAAAATATGCTGACAAACCATTTTTTAAGCAATGGGAAATTGGAATATCCCAGGATAATTTCGATGACATTATAAGAGATGACATTATAAGAAATGAAAATTTCGATTCGGAAATAAATTGGCTGATACCATAATCCTTTGAGAATTTTTAAGCTGATCCCTTTTTACTAAACTCAAATGACGGGGACATAAAAATTCTAAATTTTTTATAGTGAGAATACTTTTTTTTATCAATGGAATACACCCGGGTGGCAAAGAACGTAGGATGATTGAACTGATGAAAGAATTAAAATTGAGAAAGGAAATAGATTTTGAATTAGTACTTATGAATAGGGAAATCAATTATCCTGAAATTTTGAAAATGGATATTAAGCTACATTACCTGATTAGAAAAAGTAAAAAAGATTTATCAATATTTAGGAAATTTTATAAAATCTGTAAAGAATTCCGTCCCGAAATTATTCATTGCTGGGATAGTATGACAGCCGTGTATGCTATTCCGGCATCTAAACTATTAAACATTAAATTAATGAACGGAATGGTGGTGGATACGCCGGTTAAAAAAAATATTTTTAATAAAAACTGGCTTAGGGCCCAATTGACGTTTCCTTTCTCAGATATAATTATTGGAAATTCAAAGGCTGGTTTATATGCTTATAAAGCGCCTGCAAAGAAGTCTGAATGTATCTACAATGGTGTGGATCTTACACGCTTTACAAATTTAATAGACCCTTCAAATATTCGTAAAGAAATTTTTGGGAATGATTTAGGTGATATTTTTATTGTAGGAATGGTAGCGGCTTTTGAAGAGCGCAAGGATTATAAAACCTTAATAGGTGCAGCAATGAAACTTATTCCAAATAATAACAGATTAAGGTTCGTTTTGGTAGGTGGAGGTATTCTTTTAAATGAAATTAAGAGTACTGTTCCTGCCCCATTTTTAGACAAAATATTTTTTTTGGGCAATAAATCAAAAGTGGAAAATATTATAAATATTTTTGACGTTGGTGTTTTACTTACCAATGCTAAAATTCATGGCGAAGGTATTTCAAATTCAATCATTGAATATATGGCTTTGGGAAAGCCGGTAATAGCAACACGGGGAGGAGGTACAAATGAAGTGGTCTTTGATAACCAAAATGGTTACCTAATAGAAGCAAAGAGTACCGATCATTTAATTCAAAAGATTGAAAAGATTATAAAAGATGAAAATCGGGGAAAATTAGGAGAAAAAGGGAGGCAAATGGTGAATGATAAATTTGACCTGAAAATTATGACAGGCAAGTATATTGACTTTTATCAAAGAATTACAAAGAAAAAAGAGAAATATGAATATTCTTGTTAGTGGTGCTGCAGGATTTATTGGTTCTCATGTGTCTGAATACTTTATCGGTCTTGGCCATCATGTTATTGGAATTGATAATTTCGATGATTTCTATCCGGTTGATTTCAAAAAATTAAATCTGCAGAATTTACAGGAAAATGCCCTGTTTAAACTTTATAAGGTTGATATCCGCGACAGACAATCTTTAGATAATATATTCTCTTCCCAAAAAATAGACGTTGTTATTCATTTAGCTGCAAAAGCAGGGGTAAGGCCTTCCATTGAATCCATCTCAGAATATTATGATGTAAATGTAAATGGCACTGTTACGTTATTGGAAGCTATGAAAGAGTACGAAGTAAAGAAACTTCTATTTGCTTCTTCATCATCAATTTATGGCAATAACGTAAAAATTCCTTTTTCAGAATCTGACCGGGTTGACAATCCAATATCTCCTTATGCTTCCACAAAAAAAAGTGGTGAACTATTGTGTCATGTTTACAGCCATCTATATAAATTTGATATAACCTGTTTGCGATTCTTCACTGTATTTGGTCCCAGGCAACGGCCGGATTTGGCAATTCACAAATTCACGAGATTAATAGATGCCGGGAAACCAATTCCTTTTTATGGTGACGGTACCACCTCCCGGGATTACACTTATATAGATGACATAGTAAACGGGATTAGTTGTGCATTAAATTACCTTGGAGGATACCGGATTTACAACTTGGGTGAATCAACTGTTATAAACTTAAAAACACTTGTCCGGACTATTGAGAATCAGATTGGGAAAAAAGCCATGTTAAATCATTTGCCCATGCAACAAGGAGATGTAACCTCTACTTATGCTGATATTTCTAAAGCAAAAAAAGAACTTGGCTATGATCCTAAATATGATTTTGAAACCGGGATAAGGGAATTTGTGAAATGGTATCGTAATAATAAAGCAATTCTAAATTATGAATTAATATAATGACCAAATTTTCGACAATACCTAAATTGTTACCAGCACGTAATCCAATGGAATATTCGCAGAAAATTCCTAAAATAATCTGGCAAACTATGAAAACAAACCAGGTACCGGGTTTTATGAAAGACTATGCTGATTCCTGGATAAATAGTAACCCGGAATATGAGTACAGATTTCTTGATGACAACGATATTATAGATTTTATAAAAAAGGAGTTCCCCGAATATCTTGAAGGCTATACGAAACTAAAATATGGAGCTTCAAAAGCCGATCTTTGGCGGTATCTTATTATCTACAGATATGGTGGAGTCTATGCTGATATGGATTGTAAATGTCTCACTCCTTTGCGTAAATGGATAGATCAAGAAGCTGCGTTTGTAACTCAATTAGGTATCAATAAAGACCTTTGCCAGTGGTTAATTATAAGTGTTCCACAAAATCCTATATTTTTAAAAGCAGCTCACAAAACAATACAAAATTCAGAAAATAATAACAGTAAAACATCCCATCACGGTTTCTTTTATTCTGATAATAAAATTTTAATTAGGGAAAAAGAACCCCTTCTTAAATTTGAACATCCGGTATTAGGACTTTCTGGTCCACCGGTATTGCAAGCTGCATCGGAAGAATGTTATCAAGATGGATCCATTTCTGATATTCTTTTAAAAACACAGGTGGTATGCGTTTCTGATAGTAAAACTTCGTGCCAGATGAATGGTCATGTTATACATGATACCAGAAATTTAGAATATAAAAAATCACTCAGAAAAGTAAAAGTAACACATTATAATGGCCGTATAGAAAAAGTGAAAAGAAAAATTCTCTCTTTATTTCCTTCAATAAAACAGTAGGGAAACTAAAAAATGTCATTTTAAGATAAATTGCTTTTCAAGAAACCTTTACATTTCCTCAGATTAAGGGTTCGCTATTAATTTTTTTTTCCTGCAAGAATACTTTTTTTATAAATGGGATCCACAAGGGCGATAAGGAACGAAGAATGTTGGAACTGATGAAGGGGTTAAAATTAAAAAAGGGATAGAATTTGAATTAGCACTAATGAATAGAGAGATCAGTTATCCGGGATTTTGAAAATAGGTTCTAAGTTCTAAGCTACATTCTCTGTTCAAAAAAAATAAAAAGATTTCACTACCATCCGGAAGTCAAAAAAGATAAATAGCCCATATTACCTTTGAGGTGACAAAACTTCATAAATATATGGGACTATTTACACGCAATAAA
>DASSHD010000054.1:0-5162 GCA_035693085.1 Hanamia sp.
TTTTATCGTAAACTACATGAAAAAACTTTTATTTTTTTGTTTTCTTTGCCAGTCAGTATTTGCATTTTCACAGATCAAGCCTACCCAAACTGCGGTTACTGACCCGCAAACATTTGGTTACGTGGATGGAATAAGAATAGACAGTCTTAATGCTGAGTATGCCCAATTTGAGTGGGGTGCACAAAGATTATTCTTTGATTATGGACAATCTTCAACCAGGAAGAAGAAACAGTTACAGATGAGAAAGGAGAACCGTTGAAGTTTGCAAGTCATTCTGTTTCTTTTACTCTTAATTTTTTATATTTTAATGGATGGCAGTTCACGCAGGCTTATTATAGCCATTATGATAAAACGGATCTTTTCATTATGAAAAAACGTCATAATAAATAATTTTTTTGAGATTAAGTTGACATTCTGCAAATGAACAATATCTTCGAAAAAGTAAACGACTTTTAAAACGGGTAGCTTATTTTTAATAAAAAGTATCTTTGACTTACTCTATTTATTATACCACAATTTTTCTGGTAAGGATTTTGTAGTTTTTTTTAAAAATTAAAGTTATGGCAGCATCACCTAAAATTATGACAGTACCTCAAATTGCTCTTCGCCTTGCTGAACTTTGTAACCAGGGAGAGTTTGAAAAAGCTCAAAAAGAATTGTTCGCAGAAAATGCTATTAGTATTGAACCAGAGGCTTCTGCCGGATTTGAAAAAGAAACTAAGGGGTTATCTGCCATTATTGAAAAAGGCAAAAAGTTTGCTTCAATGGTTGAAGAAACGCATAGCTGTAGTGTTTCCAATCATTTGGTTGCGGGAAATATGATAGCGCTTGCTTTAAAGATGGATGTTACTATGAAAGGCCAGGGCCGTACCAACATGACCGAACTTTGTGTTTATAAAGTAAAAGATGGTAAGATAATTTCCGAACAGTTTTTTATGTAAAAGTGGCGTCAATACATTGTATTGCTTTTTTTAATCTTTCTTCATAATCGCCTGAAATAATACACCAGGGCGTGGATTGATTTATCATCAATTCTTTATAAAAAAGGAATAATTTTTCCCGGATTTTTTTATCGGGGTATTCTCTTAATGCATCCTCAATCCATGGCAAGTCAACATTACAAAGCAAATACAAATCATACTTTCTTTCAGCAATTTGGTTTAGTATCCAGTTGTGGCATTTATTATACACGAATTCTGCCCACACTTTCATTACATACATATCGGTATCAATGAACAAATAATGAGGTCTCAGTGATGAGGTATCAGTGATAAGTTTTGGAGGTTGTTGCGCGGCAATAACCGATAACTGAGAACTAATATCTTCTTCCATCCCTATTTGTCCTTTTGCTATCGTTAATAAATCATTGTATGTGTATTCTGTGCCATTTTTTTCTAAATATTCTCTTGCATATTCAGGAACCCACAAAGTATTATAATGCGCAGCCAATTTTTCACAGAGCGTACTTTTCCCTGTAGATTCGGGGCCGATGACTACAATTTTTTTTATTGGCTTCATTTAGAGATTTCTTCTTTTTTTAATAAATATTCATTCGCTCTTCTCTTCCACTCTATTAATCCCCAAAAAGCCATAATCAAAAGAATAAGATAATACACACTTGTAAACACGTAATGCTTCACAAAATATAATGGAATGGAGGCCAAATTAGTAGCGATCCACCAATACCAGCTTTCCACTTTTTTTCTTGCCATAAGCCACATTCCTGTGAAAGCTGTTGAACTGGCAAATGCATCAGCCCATGGGATCGCACCCGGGGAAAAATCTCTTTTTAAATAACTCAACGCGATGAATATCGCCACATAAAAAGAAGCAAAAAATAATAGTTCCTGTGTCCATTCTTTTTTATTGCTCCAGGTAATATTTACTATGCGCTGGTGTTGTTGATTTCTTTTTGCCCACAATATCCATCCATAAATACTCATGATAGTATAATACAAATTAACGCTGGCTTCTCCCAACAGACTTCCTTTAAAGCTGAGGTAAACGTAAAAAATAGTGCCAACTAATCCAGTAGGATATACCCAGATATTTTCTTTTCGCGAAAACCAAACGCTGGTGATGCCTGAAAACACTGCAATGTATTCAACCCATGTAGTGCCCTTCATTCCTTCAATAAACTGGTTATAGATTTCCGGTAAACTCAATTTAAAAATTTAGCGCCAAATGTAGTTTAGATTCAGTGAACGCCCGCCTGACCAATTCGGGCAGGAATAAATAATACAAATTTTTATTTCGTGCATTAAAAAAGCACTTTTTTCAAAGTGCTCAATATTTTAAGTCTGTTGTCCAACAGATTCATAAAGCAGGTTTTACGATTCTGCTACCACTTCTCTCACTTCAGGAATCATTCTTTTCATCATTCCTTCAATTCCAGCTTTTAAAGTAATCATTGAAGAAGGGCAGCCACTGCAACTTCCGTGCATTTTTAAATTAACAACCCCATCTTCATAACTTATATATTGTATGGCGCCACCATCCATTTCCACTGCAGGTTTTACATAATTTTCCAGTAATTCTTTGATTCTTTTTACCACATCGCCGTCATCAACATGTATCTCATTGCTGCTTTCTTTCTTACGTAAGGCAAGTTCTTCTTCATTGATGATCACATTTCCTTCTTCCAGATATTCTTTTAAAAATTGTTTTACAGAAGGGATCACATCCTGCCAGTCCTCAGTCTCATCAGTTTTGGTAAGGGTAACAAAATTACTTGCAATGAAAACTGATTTTATAAATGGGAATGCAAACAACTGTATGGCAAGAGGTGATGCTGTCGCGCTTTCCTCATCGGGAAAATCAACACTTTTGCCTGGGTACAAAAGTTTATTGGCCACAAACTTCATGGTTTCCGGATTAGGCGTCATTTCTGTATATATGCTTACTACGGTATTGCCTGTTTTGATCATAACGAATTATTTAATTTGCAAAGTTAATAATTTAGGGTGAGAAGAGAATTTTTGAACTTGTTAAAGGTGGTTTTTAAATTTTTGATAGTGTATTAAATTTTTCTGATAAAAATAAAAAAAGGCCATCTTTTAAATAGCCTCTTAGTAATTCATAAAAAGAAATTTTTATTTCCTGCGCATGTTCTGCCTGTGAATTTGCCTGTCAGCACGCTTCATTGGATGTTTTACCCCATCTGCTTTCAAATCTTTTACATCGGCATTTCTGTCTTTCTTATCTGCTTTAATATCCTTGGTTTGTGCTTTTGCTAAAGCTACATGGCCGTTCTTTAGTTCATGATGCCTTATGGCTTTGTCGTGTCGTATATCCCTGGTGTCGTGGCGAAGATCTTTCATGTCCTGCTTTTTGTCGGTCTGCTGGGCAGATGGTGTTGTAGTCTGTGAAAAAGCGCCCAATGCAAACATGGCCGCTAATAGAGTTAATGTTACCTTTCTCATTTTTTTAGATTTTTAGATTTTTAAAAAATTTGTTTAGTTAAGATTAAGATTTTTCTCCAAAGTTTAAATTCAGAAGAAAAATAATTTGTAAAAAGCAGATACAAAACGATGGAAAAAGAAAAGTAATACTAATAGAATTATTATTTTACGAAAAAATGACAAATTGAATTGAGAACTTTCAGCTATGAGTGGGTAGTTGCAACCTGAATTAGAATCTGGAATATTTGCCTGCCTACCGGACAGGTAGGTTCGTTTACTGTAAAACTGTTTGCTGTTAGCTCAAACCTCAATGCTGACAATGTTCACAATGTTTACTCTCATTCCACAATCCTTAGCTTAGCATAATTCAACATAATTTTCTTTTCACCATTATGCTCAAATTTAACCGTAGCCACGGGATTATGTGCAGCGCCTTCCATTTTAATTACTTCGCCAAAGCCAAATTTTTGGTGTTCAATTTTCTGTCCTGTTTGTAAATGACTGGTGTCGCTTGGGGCAAAATCAGGTGAAGGAATATGCTCTTTTAGTTTTATGACCGGAGTAGAAACGAGATAGGCTGGTTTTTCACTTTTCGTTTCTCTTTTATTATTTCCAAATTGATATTTTGGTTTATCAAAAGCATTCCAGTGATTGGTTTGGTTGTTGCGCATGTTTCCTCCGGCAAAAGATTTATCAATTCGTTCATCGGGAAGTTCATCTATAAAGCGGCTCGGTTCGTTTTGTGTAAGATTTCCAAAACGGTAGCGGTTGTTGGCGTAAGTGAGCCACAGCCTTGTTTTCGCGCGGGTAATAGCTACATAAAATAATCTCCTTTCTTCTTCCAGTTCTTCGCGTGTATTAATCGCCATAGCATTTGGGAAAAGAGTTTCTTCCAAACCGCCAACAAATACAACCGAAAACTCCAGGCCTTTGGCAGCATGAATAGTCATTAATTTTACCACATCTATTTCGCCTTTATCATCATCCGCATCGGTCAATAAGGTTATTTGTTGTAAATAGCTTCCCAGACTTTTATCGAGCAATTCACCATCTTCTGTGGGAGTCTCCGTATATCCTTTTATAGAGTTTAATAATTCCTGAATATTTTCATAACGTGCTAAACCTTCGGTGGTTTTATCATTAAAAAGTTCTTTAACCAAGCCTGTATTTTTACCCACGAGGATGGCTACATCATAAGCATTTTTCTTTTGCAATTCACTTTGGAACATTTTTATCATGATAACAAAGTTGTTGATTGTCTCAAGAGTAGATGCCCTGTAACCAAATTCTGCTGCATGTTCCAGCACATTCCACATCGAAATATTTTGCTGGTTAGCAAACAAAACCGCTTTTTCCAAACTGGTTTTTCCAATTCCCCTTGCCGGATAATTTATAATTCTTTTCAGTGCTTCTTCATCGTTTGGATTGATGATAACACGCAGATAACTTAAAAAATCTTTGATCTCTTTTCTTTGATAAAAACTAATGCCGCCATAAATACGGTAAGCAATATTCATCCTCCGGAGGCTTTCTTCAAAACTTCTGCTTTGTGCATTGGTTCTATATAAAATAGCAAAATCGCTGTTGCGGTAATGATTGCGCAATTTTTGCTCCTGTATGGCATCGGCCACATATTTTCCTTCGTCATTATCTGTAGCAGTTCGTACCAGGTTTATTTTTTCTCCTTCATCGTTGACGGTCCATAATTTTTTTGGAATCTGCCCTTTATTATTTCCGATTATTTCATTAGCCACGTTCAAA
>DASSHD010000055.1:0-4355 GCA_035693085.1 Hanamia sp.
CAAATAAGCCAAATAGTCAGAGATCTTTTAGTTTCTAATAAGGGACTTTTATTCTGATAAATCTATTGGCAAATGTAGTAAAATCAATATTTTCATTGAGTCAAACCGACTCTTTTGAAAAAAGTTCGGATGGCAGTGGAAAGATATCAAAAGGTTACAAAGTCGCTAAGGCCATAAGAAAAAGCTTTGTGTTCCAGGGGCAAAAAAATATTGTGGAGCAGCAACCACAGCAAAAAACGGGAGTCACCGAAAATCCAAAAGAGTAGGGTCTAAAAAAAAGAATATGAATAAGGGTATCAAAACTGTTCTTTATCCTGTAAAGGACTTAAAGGAAACAACAGCACTATTTCGGAAATTTTTAGGGACTGAGCCTTATGCTGAGCAGCCTTATTATGTTGGATTTAAGGTTGACGACCAGGACATCGGCCTGGTACCTGGCAATCCGGAAGGAGGAGTGGCGGCATTTTTTCATGTCGAGGATATTAAAGAAAGTTTACAAATTCTTGTTGATGGTGGCGCTACAATCATCCAGGATATAAAAAATGTGGGAGGAGGAAGATTAATTGCCAGTGTAAAAGACAAGTATAATAACGTTATCGGAATTGTGCAAGGTTAATGAAAGACAAAACCATTATGGAGCCAAAAACAAAGATCAAAGCCGAAGACGGCAAACAGGATTTAGTCATCACGAGAGAATTTGATTTACCGGTAGAATTATTATTTAGAGCGTACATAGAACCCGAAATCATGGAACAATGGATGGGAACGAAAGTGCTGAAACTTGAAAGTAAAAAACATGGCAGTTATCAAATTGAAACAAAGGATCCTAAAGGAAATGTCGCGTTCCGGGCCAGCGGCGTAATTCATGAATTTAATCCAAACCGGAAAATCACCCGCACATTTGAAATGGAGCATACGCCTTTTGGCGTTCAGCTTGAGGTGTATGAATTTGAAAACCTGACTGACGAAACCAGTAAACTTAATATGCATGTAATTTATGAATCCGCCGCACAAAGAGACCAGGTGTTGAAATTGCCTTTTGCGCAAGGTATAAACATGGCGCACAACAGGCTACAGGAAATTGTAAACAAATTAAAATAGTTTAAGATGGCAAATGCAAAAAGAAACCCACCCGCCGGACGGGCAGCTAAAATCATTTATTGGATTGCCACCATCTGGCTTGCATTAGGAATGACAGCCACTGGAGCAGTACAATTATCCAAAGGGAAATCCGGACAGGGAGGTGTTGATATGATCACACATTTGGGCTATCCTGTTTATTTCATAACCATATTGGGTATCTGGAAAATCCTTGGAGTGATTGCTGTACTTGTTCCTAAATTTGCTTTACTAAAGGAATGGGTTTATGCTGGATTTTTCTTTGTAATGACAGGAGCCCTATTTTCGCACATTGCTGTCGGTGATTCCGTGAATGAGCTATGGCCTTCCTTGCTACTTTTAATCCTTACTGTAATATCGTGGCATCTCAGGCCTCCAGGCAGGAAAATTATTTTAGGTAAATAAATGATCCACTTTAGCTTTACATAAAAAATAAAACATGGCAAACAACAGCGTAACATTACACAGAGTTCTTAAGGCTAAGCCTGAAAAGGTTTATCGTGCCTTTACAGAGTCTAATGCACTTGCATCATGGCTCCCACCTTATGGATTTATTTGTGTTGTTCACAATATGGATGTGAAACCCGGCGGGAGTTACAAGATGTCTTTCATCAATTTTTCTACAGGCAATGGACATTCTTTTGGTGGAAAGTATCTTGAACTAAAACCAAATGAGTTCTTAAAATACACCGATGTATTTGATAACCCTAACTTGCCCGGAGAAATGATCACTTCTGTTTGGCTTAATAAAGTTTCCGTCGGCACGGAACTTAAAGTGATTCAGGAAGGTATTCCGGAGATCATACCCACAGAAATGTGTTACCTGGGATGGCAGGAATCATTAGAAAAGTTAGCAAAATTAGTAGAGCCTGAAATTCCGGATGCCTGATTAAATTGTAACCAAGCACATTGTTTCACAATATTTATAAATAAGTAGAATGAAAAAAGAATTGTCGCCAGGGCAACACGAAGAACTCCTCAGCACATTGAAAGCCCGTTTTGAGAAAAACAGGAATCGGCATAAAGATGTTGACTGGAATAAAGCACAAATAAAACTGGAAGGCAATGAAGAAAAAATGTGGTCGCTCTACGAAATGGAAAGAACCGGCGGTGAACCGGATGTGGTTAGATATGATAAAAAAAATGGTGAATACATTTTCTATGACTGTTCGGCGGAAAGCCCGAAAGGCCGCAGAAGTCTTTGTTACGATCGCGAGGCATTGGACGCAAGAAAAGAAAACAAACCCAAAGACAGCGCTTTGGATATGGCTGCTGCTATGGGAATTGAGATATTAACGGAAGAACAATACCAGGAGTTACAGCAACTCGGGAAATTCGATTTGAAAACTTCAAGCTGGATAAAAACACCTGCAAAAATCAGAAAACCTGGTGGCGCTATTTTCTGTGACCGCCGCTACGACAAGGTTTTTGTATATCACAATGGCGCTGACTCATACTATGCCGCCAGAGGTTTCCGCGGTTCGTTAAAGGTGTAATTTTTTGCGTAATCATATATTAATAATAGAATGAATCACGAACATGGAACAAAACCAAAAAGTATTAGCACCCGACAACACAGCAGTAAGAACAGCTTTGTGGAGAGCTTTGCATCTGCAGGTGGATGCAAAGCCCCATATACTCGAAGATGAAATTGGATTGAAATTAGTAGCTCCGGAGGACGATTGGCAACAACGCTCCGATATGAAATATACGAAATGCCTTCGGGCATCTATCCTGGCACGGAGCCGTTTTATTGAAGACCTAATTATTGAACAAAGTAAACAAGGAATCAGTCAGTATGTTATTTTCGGCGCAGGCCTTGACACATTTGCTCAGCGCAGGCCAGACATAGCTTCCAGGCTTCAGATTTATGAAATTGACCAATCGGAAACATTGGCATGGAAACAAAAACGATTGTTGGAACTTGGCTTTGGTATTCCGGAATACCTGCACTTCGTTCCTGTTAATTTTGAAACATCTTCATGGTGGAAACAATTATTAAAGGCAGCATTTGACGCTAAGAAACCTGCTTTCGTAGCCTGCACAGGAGTTAGTTTGTACCTTACAAAAGAAGCCATTACTTCTATGCTAAGTCAAATTGCAACTCTTCCACCAGGTTCTAAACTTGCCATGACATTTTACTTACCCATGGAACTTCTTGATGAAGAAGACAGGCAAATGCAGGAAATAGCTGAGAAAGGCGCGCAGAATGCAGGAACACCATTTGTCAGCTTTTTTACACCTGATGAAATATTGAAATTAGCTTGCAAAGCAGGTTTTAAAGAAGCAAAAACAATATCAACAAAAGACATGGATTATTTTATAAACAGAACCGACAACCTGTTACCCGCAAGCGGAGAGATATTTTTATTGGCAACCACATAAAAAATAAATTTGAAAATAATTATGAGCAACCGGTCATTAAATAACATGAATCATAAGGTTGATTGGTATTTTGCCAAAGGCGAAAAATGGCAAAAAGAATTTGAACAATTGAGGACAATTATTCTTAGTTGCGGCCTTACAGAAGAATTGAAGTGGGGCAATCCCTGTTATACCTTTGAGGGTAGCAACATTGTTTTAATGCATGGATTTAAAGAATACTGTGCCTTGTTGTTTTTCAAAGGCGCGTTGTTAAATGATGCTAATAATATTTTGGTTCAACAAACAAAGAACGTACAGGCAGCACGCCAGGCACGGTTTACCAATGCGCAGGAAATAGTTAAGCTGAAAACCACTTTGAAAGCATATATCTATGAAGCCATTGAAGTTGAAAAAGCCGGCTTAAAAGTGCCATTGAAAAAAACGAGAGAATTCAATATGCCTGAAGAATTTCAAAAGAAATTAGATAAAAGCCTTGATTTAAAAAAGGCTTTTAAAGCATTGACACCGGGGAGGCAAAGAGGGTATCTTCTTTATTTTTCTGCACCCAAACAATCTAAAACGCGGGAGTCAAGGATTGAAAAATACACACAGGCAATTCTAAATGGAAAAGGATTGAATGATTAAGGATATTCTTTTCCGTTTAATGTATGCCGTTATGTTTTAAAAGATAGAGTATTCAAAAGAGGTAACCCTTTTTAAGAAGTGCCATCGGTCGAGTAGGCAAAAGTATTTCAACCTAAGCCTCTCACAGAACCGTGCGTAACAGTCTCCCGTTACACGGCTCTTATTATCCAGACACCTTTACCGACATTTCCAGTGCGCAAACAAATGGGGAGTGGATTTCCTTATTT
>DASSHD010000056.1:0-3843 GCA_035693085.1 Hanamia sp.
GAATTCCAACGCCTCAAAGAAGACGAGAACGATCGTCTTAAATTAGAATGGAATCTTCAACGAACTTTATCAAAAATTAATTATCGGATTCACACTGATGCTATAAAAGAAAATCTGATTCCAAAAGAATTAGATAAATTACAAATCAACTTTGTATATGCCAGCTCAATTATTGGCTTATTTAATCTGTGTAATCCTGACAAAGGAAAAACGCTTACTTTTAAAGTAAATATCTTTCCTCATTCTTTAAGGAATTCATTTGTTGGTTGATCAATACTAATTTCTATGAAACGTACACTTCATATTTTTTTAATATTTTATCTTCTCTTTTTCTTTTGTTCTAAAGCGTACACTCAACCATCAACACCGTATTACATCCAGCATTATGATAATCGCAATGGACTCTCGAACAGTTCAATTAATAAGCTTTTTAAGGATTCTGATAATTTGCTTTGGGTGGCTACCTGGGATGGCTTGAATATGTATGATGGTTCAGCCTTTCACGTATTTAATTACAGCAAGGAAAATGATTTCAAAAGTATTGGAAGTAACGTCATTCAAAACATCACAGAAGATAAACGGGGCAATGTCTGGATCAGCACCATCGAGGGAATATCAAGATATGAAAAACGTTCAGGGAAATTTTTCAATTATTTTTATAACCAGGATCAAAATGAAAAAGTAAGTGAGCAGGAATATGCAATTGCTGTTAATAATGATGGCATTGTTTATTGTCTCAGCAAAAAAAACGGGCTTAGTTATTACGATACTCAGTCAGATTCTTTTAAAATATCGCGGCTCCCAAAACTGGATTCTAAAATTACTAAGATGGCTTTTGGTAATGACAATCATTTATGGTTGTTAAACAGCAACGGCCAATTATATGTATGCGAAAATGATAAGAATAATTTTCAATTGCTTTACACCTTCCAGGAGAAAGAAGATATTGATAACTTTTTTGTATTAAATAAGAATATTTTTTTTACTACTTCAGATGATAAATTATTTTCAGTAAATACAGAAACATTTTCTCAAAACTTCCTGATGCAATTGCCGCGCAGCCTGAATACAATGGTATTTTACCACGATCATTATCTACTCGGATGGGCTTCTAAAGGCTATGGTGTTTTTGATACCAATTTTAAACCATCTGAATTTCTTGCCGATGAGGCCCAACAAATGCAGAATATAAAAATCACTTCCTGGTCTGTCGGCACAGAAAACATTTTGTGGTTTGGTACAGATGGGAATGGTATTCTGAAAATATATCCCAAAACAAAATCCTTCGGCACCGTAACGACTTCTGAAAATGGAATGCCGTACAATAAATCCGTAAGAGCTTTTTGCGAAGCCAATGGCAATTTGTGGGTAGGGACCAAAGGTAGCGGTATCATTATGTATCCGGGCTTTTGGAAAATTGATAACCAGGAAATACAAAAGCATTATTTTTTAGCGCCTGACCAATTAGATAACAATTCTGTCTATGCTTTAAAAAAAGGAAATGATGGCCTTATCTATATTGGCACAGATGGAAAAGGAATTGGTGTGTATAATTTAAAAAATAAAAAATTTTATAAATGGAATGATATAAAAGGCCATGATGCGTGGCCGGAGTTTGGTTCGGTGTATGCCATCCTGCAGGATAAAGACAATTCTTTATGGTTAGGAACCAGTGGTTATGGATTGATACATTTGAAAATTGATAGCGATAAAAGAGAAAATCTTTCGGTTACTTTTTTAGAAAAGTTTAATTACAATAACAGCAATACCGGCCCTGCAAATGATATTATTTATTCTCTTGAAGCTGGTGATGACAACCAACTCTGGATCGGTTGCAGGTATGGCGGCCTTAGTTTGTTGAATAAAAAAACGAAAAAGTTCAAAAATTTTAAAGCATTCACTTACAACGGAAGTTTATCAAATAATGATGTGCTTACTGTTTTTAAAGATTCCCACAACCGGGTATGGGTTGGCACCAGTTATGGTCTTAACCTGATCAATAATAACGATGCATTAAAGGCTGAGCCTGTGTTTCAAAAATTAACTACTGCCAATGGTTTGCCCAATAATACCATTCATGCTATTGAAGAAGACAGGTCAGGACAAATTTGGGTAAGCACTAATAAAGGGCTGGCAAAAGTAAATCCTGCTGATCTTAAAGTTTCTTATTATCAACAATCTGACGGATTACAAAGCAATGAGTTTTGCGATGGAGCTGTATGGAAGGATAATAATGATGATTTATTTTTTGGAGGCACCTATGGTTTCAATAATTTTTTACCACAAAACATTCACAAAACCAATTGGCTTCCCAATTTATATATTTCTGATATTTCGTTAGGAGGCAAACCGGCTGAAGAAAATGGATTTTTAATCCTGAATGCAAATGGTGGCAAGCCACTGGATTTCACATTAAACAGAAAGGATAATTTTTTTGACCTGGATATAAAAGCGCTTAGTTTTTTAAATGCCGACAAATGCGAATACAGTTATTTTTTAGAAAATTATGATAAAACATGGCACTATGCCGGCACCACCGGAAAAATTATTTACAGCAATATTTCACCGGGAAACTATAAGTTGAAAATTAAATGGAGCAATGGAGAAGGTTCATGGACCAATGAAATGCCTTTGCTAAATTTGCAGGTAAAACAATATTTCTGGCTTACTCCTTATGCATTCCTTGGCTATGCTTTGTTATTTTCAATCCTACTTTATATCTTTTCCCGATATAAAAAGAATAAATTAAAAATTAAACATGAGTTAGAATTAGAGCATTTACTAAGGAAAAAGGAAGAGGAGATTCATCAGAACCGGCTTGGATTTTTTACTAATATCGCCCATGAATTACAAACACCGCTTACGCTTATTATGGGAGCAACAGAACGATTTTTAGATAAACCCGTAAATAATCCCACAAAGGAAAAACGGTATTTTTTATCTTTAATCCATCAGCAGGCATCTAAGCTTACTTACCTGATTCATCAGTTGCTGGAGTTTAGAAAAGTAGAAGCGGGCTTTTTTGAAAATCAATATTCTTATGCAGATATTTCAGAATTGTTAGACAGCCTGACCGCGCCTTTTATCGCATTAAGCGAACAAAATGAAATTCATTATGAAATTGATATTAGAAATGGTATTACCGGAATGATAGATGAGGACAAACTTGAAAAAATAATTTTTAATCTTTTATCGAATGCATTTAAATATTCCGGGAAAAACGAAGAAGTAATTTTTACTGCCAACCAAAATATCATTACCAAACAACTTGAAATTACAGTAGCCAATTCAGGAATAGAATTACATGAGGAACAACTCAAACGGATCTTTGATCAATTCTATGTGGTTTCAAATAATAATGAGAAGCAGGAAAAGTTCGGAACAGGCATTGGGCTTGCTTTTACGCAACAGTTAGTTACTATGCTGAACGGAAGAATAAATGCATTCAACGAAAATGGATGGATCTCTTTTAAGGTATTTCTTCCATTGAATTTAGAAGGGAAAAACGGGGCAATCAACAAAAATCTTCAACCTTCTTATTTATATAAAACAATTACTACCTACAACGAAAACAATCGTCACCTATCTACAAAGGAAAACAATAAAGATGCAATTCTTGAAGACCTGCTGGACCAGGAAAAGAAAAAAGTATTGGTGGTAGAAGATGAACCGGAAATAAGATTTTTACTAAAAGATATTTTAAAAGAAGATTATATCGTTTACGAAGCCGGCGATGGCACGGAAGCATTGGGATTAATTGATAAAATTTTACCTGACATAATTATTTGCGATGTGATGATGCCCAATATGAATGGATTGGAACTATGTAATAAAATAAAAAAT
>DASSHD010000057.1:0-5544 GCA_035693085.1 Hanamia sp.
CCGAAAGTTACATTAGTACTGTATTCAGGCGTATTGAATTCCGCAACATTATCCGGGTTTGCGTTTCGCAGATTAAAAGATGACCATGTTACATTGCCGCCGGCTGTATATCCTTTATCAAGCATGTAAGTAAGCCCAAACGAGATACCCTGTGCGGATACCTTATCAGGAGCATTTGTATATAACTGAAATGCATGCACCTTACCATTTAGAATGTCTGTTGCCGCATCAAAATTGATAGTCCCGTCGGCGCCATATACATTATCCTGTGGCTGAATAACCACTGTATTCAATATAAAATCAGTGTAAGTACTATAGTAATAATTGATATCAACTAAAAGCTTATTACTAAACAACCCCTTATAACCCACTTCAAACGCTCTCTGTTGTTCGGGCTTTATATAGGCTACATTTGATTTTTGCAATAAATCTTTATTATCAGACACAGCTTGCGGAAAAGGAGTTCCGCTGGCCGAAGCCGCGCCAAATGCTGCACCAAACGCTCCTACGGAAGAAGCAGTAAAAGAATTCTGATAAACATTCAGTCCTTTGCTGTTGGCGGGCGCACCACCCAGAATTGTAATAGGGCCAACATTCAAATTAATAAACTGATCAACAGGTGTTGGATTTCTAAAGCCCGTTTGATAAGACGCGCGGAAATTGTGTGTTTTATCTACCGTATAAACGGCCGAGAAACGCGGGGTGAAACTTCCGGCAAAGTTTTCGTCTTTATCATAACGAAGTGAGGCAGTCAGTTTTAGTTTATCATCCAATAATTTTTTGGCAGCCTGCACAAAGGCTCCATATTCGTTAATCGTTATTTTATGGTTTTTATCATCGAATAAGCTACCATTGGTAAACATATCGTAATACCTGTAGCTTCCGCCTGCCAGTAATTCAAATAATTTAATAGAATTGGAGAAATCGTATTGTCCTTCTGTATGATAGAATTTACTGTTGCTGAATACGCCAGAGCCGCTTAAGCCATAATTATGAATAGAAGCATCTTTTGCATTATTGAATGCTGCCGTGTTTGGAAGAAATCTTCCCTGGTCAGCAAATTCCCTTGCCGCATCATTACTAGCGGGTGTAACTCCGGAAATGCTTCCTTTATACGCGTCGGCATATCGTGTGAACCACATAGCATCTGCCTGATCCGGCGTAACGGTATTTCCATTCAGATCCTGAACCCAATCGCGGTTTATAAACTGCGCAAGTGAACGTGTATTATAAGAATCATGAGAATTTTCTGCTACTACATAACTACGGACAAAAAAGTTACTTCCTTTTAATTCTATACGGTGTGTCTGTAAAACAAAATTGTTTAAATCAAAACGGCTGCTGCCTGTATAGCTCGCTGTTCCCTGTCCGAAATTGTACTGATATATAGCTTCTAAATTATTAGTAATGCGGTAATGCAATGCACCGTTTAATTTTAAACTATACACGTTGTAATTCATAAGATCTTTTTCTTCGTATCCCGTTCTTGATACAAGGCCAATACCGGGTAATGTTTGCGAAACCTCATCTCCATAGATATTTAAAGCATCGCGTCCGGGGTTATTCGGGCCACGCATGTTTGCAGGTGTTTGCGCGCTTACATCTGTATAGTTGGTCGCGTACCAGTCTGTGCCGGCCAGGTAAGATGCGTTCACTTTAAAAGCAAACTTATTTTTAAAAGCCTTTGCATAGCGCAAAGCAAAGTCATTCAATCCTTTGGGATTCACACCTGTTTCGCCAATATGATTTACGCCTGTTTTTAATTGTACCGTTAAGCCCTGGTACTGAAACGGATCTTTTGTGTGCATGAGTAAAGCGCCATTGAAAGCCATTGGCCCATACATTGCCGAAGCAGCGCCTGGTATTACTTCCACGCTTTCCATATCAATATCAGACGCTCCAAAAAGATTCCCTACTGCAAAGTTTAGTCCCGGCGTTTGGTTATCAACACCATCTACCAATTGAAGGAACCTGGAATTTCCTGTGTTATTAAAACCTCTTGTGTTAACCTGTTTGTAAGTAAGACTACTGGTAACCACTTCCATTCCTTTCAGGCTTTGCAATCCGTCATAGAAAGTAAGAGAAGGATTTTCATTGATATTTTTGAGAGTCATCTTTTCGATACTTACAGGAGAGCGAAGTATGCTTTCACGCACTCGTGAAGCTGCTGTTACCACTTCATTCAGTATGGCTGTTTTTTTGGCAAGACTTGTTGTAACTATTTCATCGTTGTGGCTGATCTGCACTTTCTTCGCTTCATGGCTTACTGAAGAAATAATAATAGTAAATGGCAATTTTAGTTTGTTTACTGTTAAGAGATAATTTCCTTTATCGTCAGTAACAGTACCAATTAATTTTCCTTCTATATTAATGCTGACTCCGCTTACAGGTTGCCCTGTTTCAGCATCAATGATGGTTCCGGAAATTTTTGTTTCCTGTGCAAATAATTGCGTCGAAATAGCAAGTACAAAAAATAATAAAAAGAGTTTCATAAATGTTTTTAAATGTTTGAATAATTTTATTTTTTTAAATGATCGTAACCTTGAGGTAATCGGGTGTATCCATGGTTTACAAGCCTTTCGGCTAAAACATTGTAATAACCGGCATCTGCCGGAAGCGCTGTTGACATCCCATCCACGTAACGGTTATACAAACAAAATAATGCAGCGATCAATACGGTATCATGAATCTCAATATCTGTGGCGCCAGCGGCCTTGGCTTTATCAATTACAGCGGCAGTAACATGTTTACCGCTTTCTCTTGTGAGCGATGCAATGGTAAGAAGGGCTTTCATTTTTTCACTGACAGGAGCAGTATCTATATTTTGTTTTACTTTTTGTGAAGTTTCATGATTGCCAAGCAAAAGATCGGCAGTCGCCGAATGAGCTGCTGTGCAAAAAGCGCATTGATTGCCACCGGAAACCACAGAAGCTATCAGTTCGCGTTCACCCTGCGTCAGCGTGGAAGGGCCGCGCATCAGGATTTGTGTAAGTTCACGAATGGGTTGCCCGGAATCTTTCCGGTATTCTAATAATCCGGTAATCCCCGGTAAATGACTTTCTAATGGTATATACGGCATTGAGCGTGATTTAATTAATGTATGAATAGTTATTGTTTACAGTTTAATTTTTCAATTTTATAAGTTTATCAGCAGCCAGTTAAAAGTGAAACAGCTCATAAAAAGATTTCTTTCATCATCGCGACCGGCTTTAATCATTTTAATTTTTTTCTTATTATTATTTAATTCTCTTTGGTATAAAGCAGTAACGATCTCAAAAAATATAGAGGCCCTTCCTTTAGAAACAGGAAGGGGGCTATATTGCTTTTATGAGAAATTTTAATTACTTTTTTTAATTTGTTGGATCATAAATAAATATGTTTAACCAATTAAACAGGTTTAAAATTTTACCGTCGCTCCAACATTTACCTGATAGTCCGCAAAAGCGGCATCACCATGGGTATTTTTGCCGGTAAGTTCTGTTGTTATTTTATCGGGAACACTTTGTGTTCTATCGCGAATGATTGCTATCGGAACAAAAGCATATAATGTTACCATCTTTAACTTTAGTGTGACCCCAGGCTCGCCTGAAATAATAAATCCCGGTCTTCTGAAACCATCACTTCCTCCAATCAAATCGTGTACGGGTAAGCATTCATCGCGTACACCACCTGAAAAGATCCAGTTATCTACATTAAAATTAGCCCCGATTCTCATCATATACTGATCCGGTACACTCATAACACCCGATCCATTAGCAACACTTGCCGCAGATGGAATATTTTCACGAGCAGTGGAAACACCGTTCTGATCGCGGGGGCTTAGCAGATAATAAAAATTGCCATAGAGATTTACAACGTGCGAAACATTATAGAATCCATTTATTTCTGTTGTGATACCTGTACCTCCATCGCCTAATTGAATGGATTGATCCACCGGGCCCAGAGCTTTTGTGGAGTCGCTCGTATGAAAATAATCCTGGAATTTGTAATCGCCTGTTGGTAACTTAAGTCCTAAACCAACCTGCACATTTCCTTTATGAGGATTGGCCGGATTCCACAACCAGCTATAAACTGAAAACCGTATATCTCCCATACCAAAGGAATGTGTAACCAACCTTCCTACATTGTGATGCTCGTATAATGATGAACGCGAATTGGCTATGATAGGAACATCAAGGAATATAGACCATCTTTCATTTAAATTTCGGGTAAGAGACAAATCCATTGTATAGCCATGGTTGATTACTTCGGTACCTTGTGTTTGGCGCTGCTTTTGCTCGGTTGTTCCAATAAAATGTTTATAAGAATCGTAGTAACGGTTATTCACAGCAAATAACCATTTAGTAGTTGTATCAGCGGGGTGATGCATATCGCAAGCCATGCCCCCCGTACTCCGAATAGCAATGCAACCCTGTGCGTTTGATTTGCTCACTGACACACAGAGAACAGTAAAAAATATAATTGATAAATAGACCGGCCTTTTCATAAATAGTTTTTTTATTTAATTCCTTAACAAATTATAAGTCATCATTCCTTGCTGGAATTAATAATTAGTGTCAAAAATTTGAATGGAAATTTTCTGATTGGTATTGCAAATAATGATATTCGTCGTATTCGAATAATACAAACCCTGTAATCAAAATTATAAATTACTGTAGTAATATTGAATTAACGAATAGCAGGCTAAGAAGCGCAGGAAGTATTCATTAAACTATAGTAAATCTCCGATCCTTAAAAACAGGAACAGTCAGTTTATTGAGCAGCTTTGCGCAGGTAATGGCCTATGAAATCATAGTATCCGGAGGTTGACCAGGAATAATGTGGGGAGTAGAAATGATATCATCAGATCCTGCAATATGCCAGCAATAATGATTTAATATAAATGGCGACATGATATTCATTCCAAACGATGAATCATTATATACATTCTGGAGATTCTTGAAAAATGAATTTGAGCTATCAGATTTTTTGGAATTATCATTCCGTGCAAGATCATTCGTCAATTTAAAAAAATCATTTTTGGCAGTTTCCAGGCGCATCTTTTTAGAATTGGGAATACACATCAGGTATAAGGTATCGTTGGAAAGCTTACGCTTTACATATTTATAAATAGTTCCGTTTAATTCTATCTCCCCATCATAGCGCTGGTAAGATGCCCAACTGGTTTGATAAGGAATATTTACCGGAATTTTTAATTCCATTAGCTGTGATTCATCGTAAGAATTGTTGTCAATAAGCGCTTCTAAATTTACATTTGTTTTATGCTGCAGGTAATCATAATACAACCGGTATCCAAACCAATTGAAGGAAAATAATATGAGGAAAAATATGGCAGTTACTTGTTTCAAAACGCAGTATAAAAATAATTTAAGCGTGTAAATGTATAAAATCTATTGTAATAAAATCCTCAATATCGCAAGCTACTTGATAAAATAAGCCTCAGTTCCGCACATAGTGTGGAAAAGAGGCTCATGGTAATTTCACCCAAATGAGTGAAATTACCGTTACAAAATTAGAAGTATGCAAGTTCAAGTAAAAAAATCA
>DASSHD010000058.1:0-2439 GCA_035693085.1 Hanamia sp.
ATAAGTTTGGTCAATCAAAGAGCGTGCCTGTCAAAAATATAATTGGTTAAAACTTTCAAATACATATAGAGGTAATAAAGCAGCTTTAAAAAAATCAGTGGAAAAAAGGGAAAGATTTATATCCATTTTTATTTATTGGGAAAAATCTTCTTCACTTCTACTTTTATCTTTTATATTTTCATTACTGTTGATCAGATAAAGACAATAAAATCATTTTTCTGATATTAAAAATTATAAAGCCAAAGCGCCCGCTATTAAACAAGGATATAATAATAAAAACCGGTTACCAGTAAACAAACAAATAATCGTTTGTTTTATTTATTAGAGTTATTGAAAGGCATGGTGTTTGATAAGAAAAACAAATAATTATCTTTTGAAAAAAATCAAAATCTTAATGAGATCCGGAACTCTTTTTTATTCACCATTATTTTTTGTAAATTTTATTTTTCGTTAATTATTGACTTTTTATTAAAAAATAAGAATCTTTTGATCTTTTCCCCCAAAACTCGTGTCTCACGAGTTTCTCTAATTCAGAAAACGGTCCGACTTAGTTTGTCTGACTGTCTAATTTTATCCGGCATTTCATTTGATGTATTTTAAGAAAAACATTTTATGCAAGATGGAACAATGATCCAATATTTTCATTGGTATTTACCCAATGATGGTAATTTATGGAAACAATTAAAGGAAGATGCGCCACATCTTAAAGATCTTGGCTTTTCTACAATATGGTTTCCACCGGCTTTTAAAGGATCAGGCGGAGGGTACGACGTAGGTTACGGTGTTTATGATTTGTATGATCTTGGAGAATTTGATCAGAAAGGATCTGTTCGCACAAAATATGGTACACGCCAGGAATACATAGACGCAATTGACGCGGTACATGCTTCAGGAATGCAGGTGATGGTGGATATTGTTCTTAATCATAAAGCAGGTGGAGATGAAAAAGAAAAATTTAGAGTAGTAAAAGTAGATCCCAACAATCGTGATAAAGTCATATCCGCACCATTTGAAATTGAGGCCTATACCAAATTCACTTTTCCCGGAAGAAAGAAAAAGTACTCAGAATTTGAATGGGATTATATGTGTTTTACAGGCGTAGATTATGCGGCAGATATCAATGAGACCGGCATCTTCAGAATTTTAAATAGTTATGGAGATTCGTGGGAGAAAATGATCGGTAATGAAAAGGGCAATTACGATTACCTTATGTTCAATGATATAGATTTTAGAAATCCGGCTGTCGTTGAGGAACTACAGCGTTGGGGGAGATGGTATTGGGACCAGGTACATTTTGATGCCGTACGCCTGGATGCAGTGAAACATATCACACCTTCTTTTTATCTCGATTGGCTGCATAAAATAAGGGAAAACACATGGAAGGAAATTTTTGCAGTAGGAGAATATTGGGCGCCGGGTCATTTGAACCTGCTGTTAGAATATATTAAAGAGACAAACAATGAAATGAGTCTTTTTGATTCTTCGCTCCATAGAAATTTCCACGTCGCATCCAATGAAGGAAATAGTTACGATATGCGAAGGATCTTCAACGAAACTCTCGTAAAGGCGCTTCCACAGAAAGCAGTTACTGTTGTTGGAAATCATGATACACAACCGCTGCAATCGCTGGAAGCGCCAATAGAAGCATGGTTCAAGCCAATAGCCTACGCATTGATTTTGCTCAGGAGCGAAGGCTACCCATGCATTTTCTATCCCGATCTTTATGGCGCTCATTACAAAGACAAAGGAAAGGATGGAAACGAATACGAGATTTGGTTAGCCAAAGTTGATGATTTGGAAAACTTATTACGGGCGCGTTGCAACTACGCTTATGGAATGCAAAGAGATTACTTTGATCATGCCAATTGTATCGGATGGACAAGAGAAGGCGATAACGATCATAGCGGTTGTGCGGTTGTACTATCAAACGGTGATAATGGAAATAAAAATATGGAAATAGGTAAGCACTATGCTGGGAAAAAATTCATTGATATGTTGGGAAAAAACTCTGACGAAGTAGAGATCAATAATGATGGATGGGGGAATTTTTTCGCTCCTGCAGGATCCGTTTCCGTATGGATAGAAAAAGTTTAAAAAAGAAATTTTCGAATCAAAATATTTTACAAATTTTCATAACCATTTAATAATTCAATAACACAAACCATGAAACAAAATAAAAGAAAAGTAAGTTTCTTCGAAAGACTTGCGGGCAAGGCAACTATTGTTACCGGTAGTACAGCGGCTATAATCATTAGTTTTAGCCTGATCATAATCTGGGGTATCAGCGGCCCCTTTTTTCATTATTCAGAAACCTGGCAGTTGATAATAAATACAGGTACTACCATTATAACTTTCCTTATGGTATTTCTTATTCAGAAATCGCAAAACAAAGATTCAATGGCGGTACACCTGAAACTAAATGAACTTTTGGCTGCGAGC
>DASSHD010000059.1:0-20657 GCA_035693085.1 Hanamia sp.
CGGCAAGAAAACAAAACTGGGAACACAGAAGGGCTTATAATCTTTCAGAAAATGTATATCGTTATGGTAGCCTGGTTTTTGGAGGTGGCGATGTATTGATGCCCATGATGTATGAACAATATGTAACCCGTGAAAAGACAAATTATCTGACTAAAGAAGAATATTTAACCGGTTGGGGTATTGTGCGTGCTATTCCGGGGCCAGTGTTTTCGGTAACTTCTTATGTAGGCGGTATGGTGCTTCGCGATTATGGACCAAAGTGGCATATTTTAGGTTGCATTATAGGATGTATAGGTATTTTTTTACCAAGCGCTTTACTGGTTTTATTCTTTTTCCCAGTGTGGCAAATTCTAAAAAAATATGTAGTGGTTTATCGCTCGCTGGAAGGAATAAATGCCGTGGTGGTGGGCATCATGTGGGGCTCCTTTTTATTTTTGGTAAAAGATATTTCCATTACAAAGCTTGATACGGTAAGCTTTGTAAACCTGTCAGTAATCATCGGTACTTTTTCCCTGCTCACTTTTACAAAAATTCCTGCTCCTTTTATTGTATTGGGTTGTTTAATAATTGGGTTTATATTTTGATTTTTGTAGAAAATTCCTTTTAAATAAAATTAGAAATCTTTGTTTTTTGTTCGTTTACTGCGGATAATCAATCCTTCTTTTATTTTATTATTCCCCCGATTCGTGTCTCACGAATTGTACTTCTTTTAGTGCCTTGTGAAATTTGATAAAAAAACATGATAAAGAATCCCGGATTTTCCTCTTATTAGAGTCAACTCGTAAGACACGAGTTAAGGGCAGAAAATTAGAAATCTTTGTTTTTTGTTCGTTTACTGCGGATGAACAATTCTTCTTTTATTTCCCCAATTCGTGTCTCACGAATTGTACTTCACTCTTTGCCCTGGGAAAATTTAATTAAGAAACCATAATAAAGAACCACCAATTTTCTTCTTATTAAAATCAACTCGTGAGACACGAGTTAAGGACAGAAAATTAGAAATCAATATTTTTTGCCTGCCTGCCGGTAGGTAGGTTCATTTACTGCGGATAATCAATCCTTCTTTTATTTTATTATTCCCCCAATTCGTGTCTCACGAATTGTACTTCTTTTAGTGCCTTGTGAAATTTGATAAGGAAAACATGATAAAGAATCCCGGATTTTCCTCTTATTAGAGTCAACTCGTAAGACACGAGTTAAGGGCAGAAAATTAGAAATCTTTGTTTTTTGTTCGTTTACTACGTATAATCAATCCTTCTTTTATTTTATTATTCCCCCAATTCGTGTCTCACGAATTGTACTTCATTCATTGCCCTGGAAAATTTAATTAAGAACCCATAATAAAGAATTACGGATTTTCTTCTTATTAGAATCAACTCGTAAGACACGAGTTAAGGGCAGGAAATTAGAAATCTTTGTTTTTTGTTCGTTTACTGCGGATGAACAATCGTTTTTTTTATTTTATTGAAAAGGCCTCATGCAACAGCATGAAGCCTTGTTCAACTTAAACTACACAACGCTTTCAGATATACATCATAAATGTAAAATTCTCAGAAAAATCTTTTTGACCGGCAAGTGGAGTCAAAGCTGTTCCCTTTTTCAGTGTTTCTATCTTTTGATTGATTTCTTCTTTTGCTTTATTAAGAGAATCCGTCATTCTTTTTATCTCTTTTTCCCGCACCGATTTCATTGAATCTACTGCCGATTGCATTTTTTGGATTTGCTTTTCCTGAATATTTTTTAAGGAATCTATATTTTTATTTTGATTATACCGGTAGCCTCCCTCATTATCATTTGCTGGCGGAGTTACCGAATTATTTTCGTTAGATGAATTATTATTCCAATCGTCATTGTTCCTGTCGGATGGCCGTCCATCAAGCGTATAAAGCCCATCATCTTTCATTACATATTCTACACCATAGCTGAATTCATAGTTATTATCATTATAGTTGTTATAATAATACCAGTCGTTGCCTCCCCAAAATCCTCCAAACCTTACTCTGTTACCATATCTAAAGTTATTATCTATTTTAATGTAATGGCCTACAGGCACTGCAATAGTCGCTTCTACGTATTGATTACGAAATTTATCAGTAGTATTAATGGTAATGGCTTTATCCATCATTAATAAAGAATCATTCTGACTGATATTAAAATTAATAAGTGATTTTAAATTGTCAGCATAGCTCCTGGTTCTTCCATTGCATATTTTAAGTATCCTTACCTGAAAACTATCTGTCGGGGATTTTGTAATTCTTATTCTTACATTTCCGATAAAAGCGGTATCGTCTGTTGATCCAATAGTTCCGAAGGGTTCCAGGTTGAACCAACCTATTCGCCTGTAATTAAGATTTTGAAAAGGCACTACTTCCAGGCTCTTAACAGTAGGGTCATTCAAGGTGATTCTTTCTTCATTCAATGAACTCAGGCTTCTGAAATCACGCCCCACAGAAGTTATTAATGAAATGAAACAAACTATTCCCAGAATCCATAGGCCGATAAACGAGTATCGTATAAGCTTGTTAGAAGTTTTTACTCTTGCAAAACTTCTGATAATAAATGTTATGATACCAATTACAGGAACTGATATAAAGAAAAGAAGTGTTCCCCACGCTAATACAGTTTGCCAGCCATCCGTAAGTACAAAATCTTTTAATGGGAATAATCCTATCGCAGCTATTGCAATACCAAATAAAGCCACAATAATAGCAAGTGCAATACTGCCCAATACGATGTACATAAAAATCTTTAAAAGCGTAATGATAATATTTCCCAAAACCCCGCTGGACCTACGTGTGGCAAAATGAATTTCTTTTCCAATATCTGCACCTTTTTCTTTAGCAATATTTCCGGCTTCCATTCCCATCTTTCCCATTCTCTCGCCCACGTCTTTTCCCATTTTCCCTACCCTTTCACCTACTTCTTTCATTTCCTTCAATACTGAATTTTTAATTGAGTTCAAGTCAATTTTTTCACCTTTCATTTCTAATTTTTCTGAAGTAGTGGTAGCTTCAGGAATTACCAGCCATAAAATAATATAAATAATAAAACTTCCGGGGCTAAATGAAAAACTCAAAAAATTAGGGAAGGTCAGCGGGCCAAAATGACCCCACCTGAAAAAGAAAGAAATAAATGGAATTAAAAATATAAACCTCGGGAGCCAGGGATTTACATCGAAATAGCTTCCCAAACCATTGCACACACCGCCTAGTATTTTCCCGTCCGGATTACGGTACAATCTTTTACGAACACCGTTCTCAAGCATATTGCTCCCTGGAACAAACATCCAAAGCAGAATGTACGCCAGGAATCCAACACCGGAAATAATAAATACAATTCTAACAATTACCGGATCAATACCAAAATAAGCTGCAATACCGCTACACACGCCACCCAGTATTTTATGATTTTCATCACGATAAAGCCTCTTGCCTTTCCAGCTCCAATCGCCCTGGAAATAATTTTCAGACTTTGTATTTTCTTCTTTATTATTATCTGTGTTTCCGGTATTTTCATCTTCATCAAATTCTTCCGGCCGTCCCATATTTTTTATAATTGCATTTACATCATCATCAGTAATGCAGGTGCTGCCGCCTTTTAAGCGTTCCTGAAACAATTCGCTGATGCGGCTTTCAATGTCATTGACGATTTCATCTCTTCCCTCTTCATTGGCAAAATGGCGACGCAGGCTTTCTATATATTGTTGAAGCAATTCATAAGAACTCTCTTCAATCGGCACTATCGTACCCTGAAAATTTATATTAATTACCTTTTTCATTTTAATTCAATTTATTGGTGGTTAAGTTGATTTTGTCTTATTTGTTTTTGTTATCGTTTCTACCGCCCCGGCAAGTTCCATCCAGGTGGCTTCCAGTTCTTTATAAAATTCTGCGCCTTTTTCAGTAAGAGAAAAATATTTGCGTGGCGGGCCGCTGTTGCTTTCTACCCAGCGATAAGTAAGAAGTTCTGCATTTTTTAATCTTGTCAGCAAAGGATACAATGTTCCTTCCAGAATATTCAGGTTGGCCGATTTCATCATGTCAATAATATCACTGGGGTATGCTTCACCCAATTTTATAATAGACAAAATGCAAAACTCCAAAACTCCTTTTCGCATCTGGCTTGCTGTGTTTTCAATATTCATTTTATCGTTTTTTGTCTTATTAGTACTATTTTTTCGCTTTCACAGTACAAAGATAATGTGTTTAATAATACTATGCAATACATACTACCTGCTTTTTTAGATTAGTACTTAAAATTATAATAAAATATTTTGGTTGTAATTAGCCGCTAGTAAGGATTACAAAGGAAAAGCGGGCTAATTTATAATTTTATAAATGGTTTCAGAAGATGATGAATGGTAGAAATAAGTAATAAGGGGCAAGTGTCAAGGAATGACATCTTGCCAAATTTGTTTTGGAGGAAGAAAGTTATAATATAAAATTGACATGTTTAGACAAAGCCATTATAGTAAACAGATACAACTAAACAGTAGGCAGGCAAATATCAATGATTTGTATTTTTTATTCCGCAGGTTTCTTTGCCTTTGTATCGTCGAGGATCGCTTTTTGTTTGGCTATTTCATCCACCTGTTTTTGCTGGTTCTTCTTATTTACTTCCAGGTCGTTTTGGTAGTCATTAATTTTTTTTACAATCTTCACTGAATCATCCTGGAGTTTTTTTAATTTTTTCTCTGCATCAGCTACTACATCTTCCTGGGCAGACACAGCAAGATTGTAGGATTGCTGATCTATGCCGCTTTGAAAACTATTAATAAAATTAATGGTATTTTCAGAAGGTTCAATATCTGCAACCATTTTAGCTCCTTTTACTTTATCTTCCGGAATTAGTCCGGCTTTGGCAGTTATAATGGTTACAACAGACTTATCTTTTTCCTTGCGGCTTTTTCTTTCTATTTTAAAAAGCACATCCTGAGCTTCATCCGGGTTCAATTCTTTCAGCCTCACATTTCTGTAAACTAAGTAACCTTTCGATTTATCGGCATTATATCCTTCGGCCCTTAATTTATTTTTTATAACATTTTCCGTTTCATCAGGTGGAAGATTGTATTCAGTAATATAGCATGGATATTTTTGCCCGTTATAGTCTGCGGTTGTTCTCATTGGCGCCTGAGCAAAAACAAATCCGGTAATCAGTAAAGAAACAATTAAGGTAAAAATGTATTTCATAATTTTAATTTTATATTGATAAGAATACAAACTTATTTAATTTATCTCTTATTTTTATTTCCATATAAATTTCATACTTTGCAGTACAAATTATGTATTAATATGACTTCAAGATTAACCATAAGTATAGACAATGAATCAAAGAAGAAACTACATCTGCTCGCAAAAAATCGTCAGCGTTCAGTTTCCCGGCTCATTAAGGAACTTATAATAAATGAATCTAAGAAAGCCCAAATAAAGACTTCAAACAAAAGCCTCGGAACCTATTTATCAAACTTGCCGCTTACTGAAATTCCCGATTATAGAAATGATAAAGAAATGTTTGGAAAATTAAAGGAAGAAAAACACCTGGGTAAATAATGAAAATATTTATTGACACAACTATTTTTTTAGATGCCCTTTTAAAATGTGAGCCATTTAAAAAGCATGCCGAAGATCTTTTAAATCTTTGCGATGAAAGAGTCTTTAACGCATATACTTCCTGTGTAAGTTTTATAAATATCACTTATTTTCTGCAAAAATTTAGTAAGGTGGATTATGCGGGTAGTTTGGAAAAAATTTTAAATACGATTACTATTATCCCCTTGGAAAATACAGATTTCAAAAAAGCGCTAACTCTTAACTTTAGCGATTCAGAAGATGCATATCAGGCTGTAGCCGCATTGAAGGAAAGAGGAATAAAGTACATTATAACCAGGAATGTTAAGGACTTTAAAAAATCAAAGGTGAAAGCTATTTCCGCTGAGGACTTTCTGGCACAAAATATCTGACCTATTTCATTTTCCACACATTATTTTTCCTGTTACTATCCGGCAGCTTATTTCCAGGATCAATTATTACTGATTCTATAGGTTGAGTTGTTAGTAAATGAATTGTATGAGTATCGCCCTGAAGCCACGTCTCCACAGGTAATTGTAAATCCTTTTTGCTGCCATCTTTTAAAACTAATTCAATCGTGCATGGCATTGCCATTTTTTGCAAATTCGCGATTGTGATATCTACGCCATTTTGTGGATCGTTATGAGGGTAAGAAACGGATTGAACTGCCAGGTCTAATTGCCAGTTGTTATAAAACCATTCCTTCCAAAACCACGAAAGGTCTTCCCCCGCTTCATTATCTATTGTCCTGAAAAAATCATCTGGCGATGGATGTTTGTATGCCCAGCGTTCGATATACTTTTTAAATGCATAATCAAATCTGTCGTGTCCTAAAATCACTTCGCGAAGCAAAACCAGTCCAAATGCCGGTTTAAAATATTCAATGGGATGCCTGTATTTTTCAGGAAACTGATCCGCGCGTGCCATCATTGCGGGAGCCTCTGTGTCTTTAAGCCATGGAACAATTTCATCAGCAGGATTCCCTTTTCCCGGCGCATATTCTCCATCGCGTTTTGGCGCATATTCACCGTTATTAAATTCATCAGCAGCATACACATCAATGAAAGTATTGAAACCCTCATCCATAAAAGCATAGCGTCTTTCATCACTCCCAACGATCATCGGAAACCAGTTGTGGCCTATCTCATGTGCCGTTACCCAATACAATTCTCCGGCCTTGGCATTGATACCGTCAAAAACAATTCCGGGATATTCCATTCCTCCGGCTCTTCCCGCTTCGTTAACAGCTACCGGGTATGGATACACGAACCATTTTTTAGAGAAATACTCAATTGATTTTTTTAAATATTCAGTCGCTCTTCCCCATGCATCTTCTCCTGCACTTTCCACAGGGTAAACCGACATTGCTAAGGCTTTCTTGCCTTTGGGCAAATTAACTCTTGCAGCATCCCACATGTACGCGGCAGAAGCACCAAAAGCCACGTCGCGCGTGTTATTCATTTTAAAATGCCAGCTTACTACTTTTTGATTTGATTTTTTCCCTGCATCATTATTTACTTCTGCCTCCGTGCGGATCATTATTGTCTTATCGCTTTTTCTTGCAGCATCTAATCTTTTAATTTGCGTGGCAGTAAGAACTTCTTTTTCATTTTGCAATTCTCCACTGCCGGCGACTATCATTCCGGCAGGTACAGTGACGGTATAATCGAAATCACCATATTCACAATAAAATTCACCGCTTCCCAAAAATGGCAATGTATTCCATCCCTCGAGATCATCGTACACGCACATGCGAGGATACCACTGCGCGATTTCATAAATCTTTCCATTTTTTGTTGGGAAGAAATCGTTTCTTCCGCCAAAGGTTCCGGGAATGGAATAATGATACCGGATGTGAATATTTATTTTTTCTTTTGACGATAATGCATTCGGCAAACAAATTTGCATCCTGGTATCATTGATAATATAATCGGCCTTTATGACTTTTCCTTTCTGTTCGATTGTTACGGTTTCAAATTGATAACCATCGGTATGGCCTTTATCCGTCCATTTAAGCCGTTGAAGAGTGGACGTGTAAAAATTGGAACGAGCATCTTTGCGATAAATATTTTGATCTAACTGCAACCAAAGAGATGATAATGCTTCCGGGCTGTTATTGGTATAAGAAATAGTTTCTGTTCCGATCAAAGTATTTTCTACCGTATCTATTGTGGCATGTAGATTATAGTCGGCACGATTTTGCCAATATTTCGCACCGGGAGCGCCATCAGCCGAACGGAATTCATTCCCGTTTTTTGTAAAAAAATTTTGAGCAAATAACTCGTGAGGATTAAAAACAGATCCTGGATTTTTTTGTGCGGATATAGTATTGAATAGAAAATAAAAGCTTATTAAAAGCGAGAAACTTTTAAAATTCATTTTAAAAATTTTTGAGATGAAAGAAATCAATAATGAAAATGAAGGTCTGATTTGTTTGCCACGAATTATGCGAATTATCACGGATTGGAAATTGTTCCTTTTTTGTTTCTATGCTTGTTGAACACAGTAAACAAGCATATAAGTGAGATTTCAATTTTATAGATTATAAATCCCTGGCAGGCACTTTTTTTATATTTCCTTTTTTGTCGGAGATTACAAGATATCCGTTTCGGGATTTTTCTTCAGCAATGACTTTTTGAATTGCTTTGTCCAAAGCTTTTTTTATTTTACTACTTAGGTCTTCTTTTTTTTTTATCACATTCATACCTCTGAAATTTTATTGAATACATCAAAGTTAAATATTTCTTTTTCACCTGCAATACACTTTGCAATCAAGAGATATTCCGCTCCTGAATTATCATAAAGATACCAGCTGTCTGCTTCCTGAGCATATTTTGAAAAGTTTTTTATTCCTTTTCGGTAACGTCTTTCAATAATATTGTCCGGGATATGATGGCCGCCTTTTCTTACTCTCGCTGCTACTCTGCTTTTTGCAAGATGAAAACTAATAAGCCAAACAAAAAAGAAAGTGATATCAAATCCCGATAATTTGGCTAAACGGATAAAATTCAAATAGGCAAGGCCTGATAATGTTGTTTCAAAAGCAAAACTTTGTTTCGTTTTGATGAAATGTTCTAATCTTTCCAACATAATCCTTCCAGCCTGAAAAGCAACTGATTCGACATTCAATGGAGATAATCCACGGGCAATCTCATCAGCATTTACAAATTCGATTGTTTTAAAAACATCAGGCAAAAGGCTATATGCTGCCGTTGTCTTTCCCCGCCATTGGGTCCGGCTAATATGTAAATGTAAAGAGTCGGCATTAATAATGAATTAATTTCTGCACCATTTCATCCAATCCCGATTTTGCCAAAAAGTTTTTTTCTAATTCATCATTAAAAGGAACTGGCGTATCAAGCGATGCACAACGCATCACAGGCGCGTCCAAAAATTCAAAACAATTTTGCACGATCCAGGCAGCTACTTCGCCTCCTATTCCTCCGGTGAAAGTGTCCTCATGAAGAATTAAAACTTTTCCGGTGTTATTTACAGATGCTCTTATTGCTTTATAATCTAATGGTAACAAGGTTCTCAGGTCAAGAATATCTATTGAAATTTCAGGATGTGCTTCCGCATATTCTGTTGCCCAGATAACACCCATTCCATAAGTGATGATGCTAACGTCAATGCCTGCACGAATCTGCCGGGCTTTCCCGATTTCTACTTCATAATATTCCTCCGGGAAATCTTCGCTGATACTTCTGTACAAAGCTTTATGTTCAAAAAATAAAACCGGATTTGGATCGTTGATCGCTGCAATTAATAATCCTTTAGCATCTTCGGGCGATGAAGGATAAACGACTTTTAATCCTGGTGTATGAACAAACCATGCTTCATTGCTCTGGCTGTGAAAAGGCCCGGCTCCAACGCCGGCACCGGTTGGCATACGAATAACCACATCTGCATTTTGCCCCCAGCGATAATGAATTTTTGCAAGATTATTGATAATCTGGTTAAAACCTACGGAAACAAAATCGGCAAACTGCATTTCCACCACGCTTTTAAAACCTTCGAGCGAAAGGCCAAGAGACGCGCCAATAATAGCGCTTTCGCACAAAGGCGTATTGCGCACTCTTTCTTTTCCAAATTCACCTAATAAGCCTTCAGTTATTTTAAAAGCGCCACCATATTCTGCAATATCCTGTCCCATTAAAATTAAAGTTGGATGCGCAATCATTGATTGGCGCAATCCTTCCCTGATGGCGTCAATAAAGCGGCTTCCTCTCTCAGCAGGATTTGAAAAGCCCCTTTTGTTTTCGTCAAATTTACTTTTATCCGCCTCAAAAGAAACCGTTTTTTTTGCATATACATCTTTCGTTTCTTTTTTAGAAATTTCAGGATTTGATTGATAAAATTTATTCAATGCCGGTTGAGGATTATTTAAAGCAACCATGCTCTTATCAATGTAATTATGAATCTGGTCGCGTATCTCAGCAAGCTCAGGATTGGTTAAAATATTTTCATCCACCAAAAAACGTTCATAATTTTTAATCGGATCTTTTTCTATCCATTGTTCAAACATTTCTTTAGGAACATATTTTACACCGCTCGCTTCTTCATGGCCTCGCATCCGGAAAGTCATGCATTCTATTAAATACGGCTTTTGATTTTTGATACAATATTCACGTACACCTTTGACAGTTTCATAAACTGTGAGAATATTATTACCATCTATTTGAACACCTTCCATTCCATATCCTTTTGCCCGATCCACTAAATTTTCGCAACGATATTGTTCGCTTACTGGCGTGCTCAAAGCATAGCCATTATTTTCTATAATAAAAATTACCGGTAAATCCCAAACAGCCGCCACATTCATGGCTTCATGAAATTCACCTTCGCTCGTGCCCCCTTCACCGGTAAAAGCAAGCGAAATTTTTTCTTCTTTTTTTAATTTATAAGCAAGTGCTGCTCCATCTGCTATTGAAAGCTGTGGGCCAAGGTGAGAAATCATTCCGCAAATAAAATGTTCCTTATTTCCAAAATGAAAACTCCGTTCACGCCCTTTGGAATAACCGTCCAAAGCTCCGTGCCATTGTTTTATCAAATCCGGCAAAGGCATTTTTCTTAAAGTAAAAACGCCAAGGTTCCTGTGTAACGGCATTATCCATTCATCAGGTTGCAAAGCATAAGTAGCGCCAACAGATATCGCTTCCTGGCCAATGCCGCTAAACCATTTGGAAACCTTTCCCTGGCGAAGTAACAGAAGCATTTTTTCTTCTACCATTCGTGGTAACAATAATTCTTTGTAAAGTTCGATGAGTGTTTCGTTGGATAAATTATTTCTCTGGAATTGCATTGGACAAATTTCGCATTTTCCAGTGTAAATAAAAGAATATACTAAACGTTGAGCTGACAGTAAAGCAACAATTTTGACGTTTTCTCATTTATCTGTCTTTTAAAAAACTTGTAAGTGTAGATGAAAGGAATGACAATAAAATTCCGAAAATAAACGCCCAGAAAAATCCATCTATATGAATGCCCGAAACGAATTTGCCGGCAAGGATTACCATCAAAACGTTAATGACCAAAAGGAATATACCGAGAGTGATAATAGTTATTGGTAAAGTAAGTATGACAAGGATCGGTCTGATAATGGCATTTAAGAAACCAAGTACCAACACAAAAATTAAAGAGGTACCATAAGAATCAATAACTATATGCGGCTTAAGGATCATTGACAATCCATAAGCTACAGCAGCAGTAACCAAAAGTCTTACAATAAATTTCACGTTTTTGATTTTCTCTAAAGCTAAATTATATTACCACTAATTCAAAAAAATCTTCGGGCTGTAAATATTTGTTGGCAAGTTCTTGTAATTCTTTCGCAGTAATTGTTTTAATAGATTCAATAGATTCATTAAAATAGTTCTCGTCAAGTCCGTTTAAGATCAAGCTCTTCCAGCGGGATATCACATTAAAGGGGCCGTCAATGTGGCCCAGGTTAAGTCCCATCATATAATTTTTTACCAGCAAAAGTTCTTCTTCATCAACAGGAACTTCTCTTAGCAAACTCATTTCCTTATAAACTTCTGCAATAGTGGCATTGCACACATCTTTGCCTGCTTCAGTGCTTATTACCCACGAACTGTCCTGAATATGATTTTGTAAAAAACTATGAATTCCGTAAGTATAACCTTTTTCTTCGCGGATATTGGCCATCAATCTTGACCCAAAATAACCTCCAAGTAATGTATTCAAAATAACAGCCTCCTTAAAGTCAGGGTGGTGCCTGTTTGGAAAAGGGCGTGCTATACGAATAGCTCCCTGAACGCCGTTTTTATCATTTATGATATTATACCTTTTTTGAGAAGCAATTTCGCGTGTATTGGTTACTGTTGGTACATTCTCATTTAACTTCAGATCGCCAAAAAAGGTTTCTAACAATTGCTCAAAATCTGCCGGCAATTTGCCGGCGGAAAAAATGCTGCACTTTCCTTTTAAATAATAATGCTGGAAAAAATCAGCGAGGTCTTCTCTTGTAACAGCTTCAATATCTTCCTTGTTACTTACTCTTCCGTAAGGATGATTGGCTCCATAAAGATATTCATCAATCAGCCTGTTAGCTACAAAATCGCATTTGAGTAAATTAACAGAAAGCCTTTGAATCGTATTTTGCTGAAAGATTTCTATTTCATTTTGTGGGAAGATAGAGATCGTTATCAATTCCCTGATCACCTGCAGCAAAGCTTTCAGATGTTTGGAAAGGCAGTGCAGCGTGATGATTGCGGTTTCATTATAGCAACTTCGGTTAAGATATGCGCCATAATACTCAAAATACTCTGTGATTTGAAAGGCGTTATTTTTAGAAGTCCCGTTTTTAATCAGATAATTGGTGGCAGAAGCAACAGTGTTTTTATTTTCAAAATTATTTCCGGCATTAAACACAAATTCAATCATGGCTACTTCTTCTGCGCCATCATTAATATAATAAACCGGAGCACCGTTGGAGAGTGAAAAAAGTGTATAAGGGCTTAATTTTATATTAAAATTGATAGCATCTTTTATTAGCGGGGCAATCGTTCTGTTGGGCATTTAATGATCGTTAATTTTAAACAATAATCTTTTCTGATGATAAATTGAAGAAATATAGATTTTATCATTTTTCACTTTGTAAATAATCCGGTAACTCTTGTGTAAAATTTGTCTGTATCCTACCGGAATTCTTTCAGGAATGGGCCTTCCTTTTAATGGTTGCATGGCAAGAGTATCCGCTTTAGCAATTATTTCCATAATAAATTTCTTCGCAGCGGTTTCAGAATCTGAACTAATGTATTCTCCTATTGAATCTAAATCATTAATTGCATTGAGAGTCCAAATTAACTGAGCCATTTTTTTAACTTCTCTTTAGTTTGTTCTAAGTTGAATATTCTACCGTTCTTAATGTCATCTTCAGCTCTTTCCAATTTCTTTTCCAGGATTATCTTGTAAAAGATATCGTTAACATCTTCAAGCGATAAAGGCTTCGTAATTTTTATAACTTCATCCTTAATATTTTGATATTGCATTTTACAGTATTTTTTCAAATTTACTCTTTAATTGCTGAACGATAGAAGAGTGTAGAACAATTATCCTCTGTAAAAATCAGGTTGCATTCTTCCAGAATTTCTTCCTTAGTTACTGCCTGGTATTTTTCTAATTCCGTATTCATCAGGTTGGCATCGCCCAGCAATTCGTAGTTGGCAAGGCTGTTGGCCCTGTTCATCAAACTGATATCTTCAAAGGCAAGCATGCTTTCGGTTTTGTTTTTTATCTTTTGCAATTCCTGTTCACTGATCTGCATGGTTTTTATCTTCTCCAATTCAGCAAGTACTGCTTTTTCCGCCTGCTCAAGGCTCACTCCTTTTAGTAATTTTCCATCAATACAAAGTAAGCCTGGGTCTATGCTTCCCGAATTGGAACACTCAATACTACTAAATAGCTGTTGTTCTTTTACCAGGCTTTGAAACAATCTTGACGATGTACCACCCCCGAGAATTTCTGAAATTACTTCGGCCGTATAATATCTATCATCGAGCCTTGATGAAACATGCCAGCATTTGTAAAGCGCATTTAGAGGAACCTGCTTAGTTACTTCCAACCTTCGTGGCTCCTTTTGTGGGGGTTCCTGTTTTATATTCCTTACGTATTTTTCACCGGCAGGTATATCCCCAAACCATTTTTCTGCCAAATCTTTTACTCTTTCTACCGTGACGTTTCCGGCCACGGTTAATATGGCATTTGCAGGAGTATAATGCTTAAAGAAAAAATTCTTCACATCCTGCAATTTTGCATTCTCGATATGACTTAACTCCTGGCCGATTGTCATCCACTTATAAGGATGCTCTTTATAAGCAAGTTCACGGAGCTTGTGCCATACATCGCCATAAGGCTTATTGATGTAATTCTCTTTAAACTCTTCGCACACTACTTTTCGCTGCACTTCCAGAGAATTTTCGTTGAATGCAAGTGAATACATCCGGTCACTTTCCAGCCAGAAAGCGGTTTCAATATTCTCGGTAGGCAACTGGCAAAAATAATTGGTAAGGTCATTCGTAGTGTAAGCATTATTTTCCCCACCAGCCATTTGCAGCGGTTCGTCATACGATTCTATATGCACACTGCCACCAAACATCAGGTGTTCAAATAAATGTGCAAATCCTGTTTGACGAGGATCTTCGTCTCTCGCACCCACATCATACAACACATCCAGTACAGCCATTGGCGTACTTTTATCTTCATGAACAATTACGCGCAAACCATTGTCTAATACAAATCTTTCAAAATGGATCATAGTTGCAAAAATGCTGCAATCCAATTCATTTTCCCAAAAAGAATTGAAAAAGAAACGTGAATTTGATCTTGTTTATAATTGTTTTCTCTAAATAAATATGTGTTATCAGGAGAAACCAACTTACCGACAGTTAATTAAGAGAGATTCCGAATGAGATTCAGTAAAGCAGGAAATAATAAGAATTTCTATTTCCAAAAAAATTATTCTTGCTTCAACGTATCCGGCCTATACGCAGCGAAATAACAACCGGAGTTCCTTTTCTCATCACCAAAATAGTTACCCTGTTTCCGGTTTTTTGTAATAGATTTTTATAAGTTTCTATGTTATTAGTAAAATTATTATTAACCGACATTATAATATCGTCATTTTTTAGCCCGGCCTTATATGCCGGTGATCCTTTTATGATATCATCAACAATAATTCTACCATCTATATAATACAAAGTCATACCGGTATAGGAATAATCAAACAGATCGCGAAAATGACTGTTAGGTGATAGATGAATTTCTTTTTGAGGATAATTTAAAATAATATTGAACCGGCGAAGAAGATCATCTCCAATCAATCCTCCCTGCGAAGGATATGCAAGAATATTAAAATCATCCTGCAGAATATAAGTGGGCACTTTTCTAAATTTGTATGGCCCTATTTGCAACATTTTTATTAACGTTAATTGCATTTGTTTTCTTCCTCCCAGACCCTGCACTTCTACGGGCACCGGCTTCCTTCTTTTGAGCAATACTGAACTGTCTTCATTAAATTGTTTACTTAGCAAAAAACACAAACCGGCACCGGTATCAAAGTAAAAATGGGATGAAACGGTTTTTGAATCTTTAATGATCAATGGCACTATTGGCAGGCCTCTGAAGCGTGGATGTAATAAAAATCCATGCTCAGGATACCTTAAAAATCCAGGTTCAAAAACACTGATATTTAAGCTATCAAAATCAATTTTTACAATATACCTGCTAAGGAAACTGTACCCGATAATTCCATCAATTTGAATCCCATAAACATTTCCCAAAATTTCATAATTATTAATATAAAAATCAAGGCTATCAACCGTGAGTCCGGGGAACGAAAGTGAATTATGCTGTGAAAAATCAACTTTACGGACTCCGGCAATACCATAAACATATCTCCCGGATGGAACATGGGGAATTTTATATTTTTCGGCTGTTGTTGAATCGAGTGATATACCTCCGCTACCTGTATCTAAAATAAAATTTAAAGAATCGGGAAGATCATTAAATTTCGCTCTCACCAGCATGACTCCACCGTTTAATTGTTTAAATGGAAACTTCGTGATGAATTTTGCAGGTTTTTGCCAATACATTTCCTGGCCAGATACAGAGGCCGTTGAAAAGAAAAAAATAACATAAAAAATAAACCGCATAATTGATAAAAAATAAATTTAAGATTTACGGATGTATTTTTGTGAAGATTTTATATGAACGGGTAAATATTCATTTGCTAAAAAATAATCATGAATACATCTAAACTATTACAAAAAGCATTGCGTTTTGAATTCCTCTCTGTAGAAGAAGGCACATTTTTATTTAAAAACGCTGCTTTGTCAGAAGTAATGGCCGTGGCCGATGAGCTTAGGAAAATACAGGTGCCCCATGGAAAAGTAACCTGGATCATTGATAGAAATGTAAATACTACCAACGTATGTATTGCCAATTGTAAATTTTGTAATTTTTACAGAATACCAGGTCACAAAGAAGCTTACGTTACTGATATAGAAACTTATAAAAGAAAAATAGAAGAAACTTTCCGATATGGAGGTGAACAATTATTATTGCAGGGTGGCCATCATCCTGACCTGGATTTGAATTACTATGTCAATCTTTTTAAAGAATTAAAAAAATTATTCCCTAAACTTAAACTTCATGCGCTTGGGCCTCCGGAAGTAGCACATATCACAAAGATTTCAAAGTCTTCTCATCGCGAAGTATTAATGGCATTAAAAAAAGCGGGATTAGATTCTATGCCCGGCCCCGGAGCAGAAATATTAACGGACAGGGTTAGACGATTAATAAGTAAAGGAAAATGTGGCTCACAGGAGTGGCTTGATATAATGGTGGAAGCACACAAATTAGGGCTTACCACTTCGGCCACTATGATGTTTGGCCATGTGGAAACGATTGAAGAAAGATTTGAACATTTGGTAAAACTAAGAGAAGTGCAGTCAAGAAAACCCGAAGGTGCCGTAGGATTCTTAAATTTTATTCCCTGGACGTTTCAGGATGTTGATACTTTACTGGCGCGGATAAGAGGCGTACACAATTTAACTACACCTGAAGAATATATCCGGATGATAGCTATGAGCCGCATCATGCTGCCCAACATAAAAAACATACAGGCGAGCTGGCTTACAGTAGGCAAACAAATAGCGCAGATTTGTCTTCACGCAGGGGCTAATGATTTTGGAAGTATTATGATAGAAGAAAATGTAGTAAGCGCCGCAGGCGCGCCACACCGGTTTACTGCCAACGGAATACAGGAAGCCATAAGAGAAGCTGGTTTTGAGCCACAATTAAGAAATCAACAATATGAATTCAGGGAAATGCCTGAACTGATGGAAGAACAGGTGATTGATTATTAGAGATTGAATAAATAGAAACCGCAAATTTCAACTTTCAATTGGAAGTGCAATTTTTTCATAATAAAGCTTTTTATCTTTATGGTTTAAATCCTATTCTTTGCCTTGGTTCTTGTGGTGGTGTCAATAGCTTTCTCAATGCTTCAAAAATTAATCGGATATCGTTATCGTGTTCAGTTATTTTCTTTTCTACCTTTTGCATCTGCAGCAAAATATCTTTATTTGTTGATAACATTTCGCGCATTTTTACAAAAATTTCAATCACTTTAATGCTTACATTTAAAGCCTGTTCACTTTTTAATACACTTGCTAACATCAACACGCCATGTTCAGTAAAAGCGTAAGGCAAAAAACCTCCTAAATGCTGCTTTGATGGTATCGCTTTTTGCGATACCATCGCTTCAACTTCTTTCGTTGTCAGGCGAAACATAAAATTAGAAGGAAACCGTCCAATATTTCTTTTTACCTGTTCTCTTAATCTTATAGGTTTCACTCCGTATAATTCCGCCAAATCCCGATCTAACATTATTTTTTGCTCACGGATATAGTAAATCTTATCCAATATTACTTCATCAGCTAAAATCAATTTTTTTTCAACTTTCCCCATATTAGTTTTTTAAAGAATAGTAAATATAATTTTTAAATGTAGAAACAGAAGCATTAAAACCTCAAGATATTTTTAAAATAAATATTTTTACAGAATGGCATTTCAAAATTTTACTCCTCAGCAATCTGTTCCCAAAATAAAACAATACTGCGCTTACCAGGAACGATGCCATGCTGAAGTGCGCGATAAATTATATTCTTTTGGACTGAACAAATCTGAAGTAGAAGAAATTATTTCCGTTTTAATTACTGAAAATTATTTGAATGAAGAACGCTTTGCCATTCATTATGCAGGTGGAAAATTCCGAATGAAACAGTGGGGTAAAAATAAAATAAAACAATCTCTAAAATTCAAACAGGTCAGTGAGTATTGTATCAAAAAAGCATTGAAAGAAATTGATGAAAGAGAATATGAAAAAACATTTCAGAAACTAACGGAGCAAAAATTGAAAACACTGAAAAGCGAAAAAAATATTTTTATTAAGAAAAGAAAATTGCAGGATTTTTTATTGATGAAGGGGTATGAAACTGGTATGATACGAGAGGTTGTAAATATGATTTGACAATCCAATAACTTTGCTTTTTATAAACAATTCTATGTCTTCACTCACCATCACAATCATTCAAACTAATCTTCATTGGGAAAATAAAAAAGCCAACCTTGAAATGCTTCAACGTAAAATTGAAGGTATTAAAGAAAAAACTGAAGTGGTGATTCTTCCTGAAATGTTTTCTACCGGGTTTAGCATGAAGCCTGAAATCCTTGCAGAAACAATGGATGGGGAAACCGTGCAATGGATGAAAAAGATTGCAGCGGAAAGAAAGGTAATTCTTACGGGAAGCGTGATAATTAAAGACCCTTCGGCAAATGCTCAGGATGGAAAATATTTTAACAGGTTAATATGGATGTTACCAAATGGTGGATATGGTATTTATGATAAAAGGCATTTGTTTGCTTTTGGAGATGAACACAATCATTATTCGCCGGGAAATAAAAAACTAATTGCTTCTGTAAAAGGATGGAAAATTCATTTACAAGTATGTTATGATTTAAGGTTTCCTGTGTGGACGAGACAATCTCCGGGTGATGATGAAAATAAGTATGACCTTCTTATCAATGTTGCCAATTGGCCTGATAAAAGAAGACTTGCCTGGAAAACTCTGTTGCGTGCAAGGGCCATCGAGAATCAATGTTTTGTAGTGGGTGTAAACAGGGTAGGAGAAGACGGCAATAAAATCTTTTACAATGGCGACAGCGCCATCATTGATCCTTTAGGAGAAATTATTTATCATAAAAATACAGCAGAAGATATTTTTACCTGTACTCTACAAAAAGAAAAAGTATCAGAAATTAGAAATCAATTTCCTTTTTGGCGGGATGCGGATATATTCTCAATAAATGAATAAAACAGATAATTAAAATTTAACGCTTAGTAGAAATTAAATTTTTCAGGTAATGAATCAGCAAAACAACAAATAACTTGTTTTTCTATTTTCAGTAATTCGTGTACCACGAATTGTGTCCCCTTCGGAGAATCTCTTGAAAAAAGTGTTTAGGAAACAAAATCCGGTAGGAACATAAAACAATAAAGTCAAATGGGCTCCATCTGACTTCATCGAATCGCCAAATCGGTATTCGTTGTAAAAAAGTAATGCTATCGAAATATTTTCAGTCAGACTTCTCTTTTTTTGAGAGTATCTATCTCTCTTTCTAACCTTGTAATAGTGGCCTCAATATTACTCAATCGCTTACCATTTTTTGATATTTTAAAAGTAGGGTGTACAGTTTTTAATTCTGCTTTATAATCAGCTAATTGTTCTTTTAATGTCTTTAGCTTTCCCGCCACTTCATTATTTCTTACTGGTCGTGCCATAATTGTAAAATTTTGTTACAAAGTATGAAATTAAATACAAAAATTCATCTTGTCCAAAAAATTTTTATATATATTTTATTTTTCGCCCTCAACTGCACATCCCGCTTTATATAGCAGATTTTGAAACCATGTAAAAGTTGATTTAAAATCCGACAATTTATAACAAAATAAATGCAGAGATCAAAACAGTATCCAACTTATAATTTGTAATTTTGCATTCTTTTCAACATGAGCGATGAAATAAAACATGAATGTGGCGTTGCTTTTATAAGATTAAGAAAGCCGTTTTCGTATTATAAACAAAAGTATGGAACCGTTTTATATGGCTTAAACAAGCTATACCTCCTCATGGAAAAACAGCACAATCGTGGCCAGGACGGTGCCGGCATTGCAACCATAAAATTAAATACAGAACCCGGCTACCCTTTTTTACATAGAATGCGAAGCGTTGCAAACCAGGCTATTGCTGATATTTTTTCACAGATTGGTAACCAGGTAAGCGAACTAAAAAAATATCATCCGGACATAGAACAACATGCCGGTCTAATGAAAGGCCACGTAGATTTCCTTGGCGAATTGATGCTAGGGCATCTTCGGTACGGAACACAGGGAAAAAATAATATCCTTTTTTGCCATCCTTACATTCAACGAAATACAATCCCTGCGCGCAACCTTGCTTTAGCAGGAAATTTTAACCTCATCAATAAAGATGAGCTATTTGCTATTATAAACAGTTCGCGCGATGAGCATGACAGAGGCAGTGACCTTGGCGCTATGATGGACATGATCCTTCATTTTTTAGTAAAGTCCGATGAAGCCAATCCCGAAAATACAGATATCGTAGGTGTTCTTAAAAAGTCGGTACCTTATTTTGATGGTGGTTTTACATTTGGCGGGCTGACGGGAGATGGTAAAGGATTCGTAGTAAGAGATGCGCATGGAATAAGGCCCTGTTATTATTATATAGATGATGAAGTAATAGTGGCCGCAAGTGAGCGCCCTGCCATTCGAACTGTTTTTAATGTGGGAGAAAATGAGATAAAAGAACTAATGCCGGGAAACGGGCTTATTGTGCAGCCCGACGGGCAATATTCCATCGAACAAATTCTGGAACCTAAAGAGAGAAAAGCATGCAGCTTTGAACGTATTTATTTTTCAAGAGGTAGTGACGAAAAAATTTACCGCGAAAGAATTGCCCTTGGTTATCATCTTAGCGAACGGGTACT
>DASSHD010000060.1:0-9978 GCA_035693085.1 Hanamia sp.
GCTAAAAATTTACTGGAGAGATGCGATAAAAACATGCTTCCCGAAAATTTCCCTTACGGATTGGCTTCACGCAGGCAACAACAGGATCAGATATCAGGCCAGTTCTTATTAGCTGCTTACAAAGCGGGTGACACTGTTTTGGCAAAGAAAGTTTCAGATGCATTGCGCACTGATCTTGAACAACAGGTCATGTATTTCAATAGCCTTGACGACAACAGACAAGCATCATTAGCTTATGAAAATCAGATCGTGCAGCAGTTGCTGCAGCAGATACAGGGAATGGAGCAGTATTTTACAAAACCACAGGAAATTTCCCCGGCTGAAAACGGAAATCCAGCTTTAAAAAATATGCCTCTTCCCAAAAAAGAAAAAGCAGTGCATGACCCCACACAATAGATAATTTCTTTTCTTTCAAAATATATTCCCGGCGTTTTATTGACCCGGGAATTTTTTTATTTTAACACAGGAAGTAATCATAAAAAATGTTTGTGAAGTAACTTGCAATGAAAAACTGAAAACTCAAACTTCAATGCAGTAATCAATTTTCAATTTTCAACTATCAATTTTCAATTAATCATGCGCCTTCATCATTTTTCAAAATACGACCCGAACGAAAATAATAAAACCTCTTTCGAAAAGTTACTTGATATCTTTATGCAATTACTCACTTACACAAGTGGCGATGTAGCAGAAGCATTAAGCTGGCTTACAGAATTGGATAAAGAATATGACCTTACCAACAATGAATATGGTATGGGAGATTTTATCGAAGACCTGAAAGACAAAGGATACATTGATGAAAATAAACAAAAAGGTGAAATAAAAATTACACCAAAAACCGAACAGGGAATCAGGAAGCGCAGCCTTGAAGAAATCTTTGGTAAATTAAAAAAATCAAAAACAGGAAATCACAATACATTCAAACCCGGCAATGGTGATGAAATAAATCCCGAAACAAGACCCTTTCAATTTGGTGATACACTTGAGCAAATAGATTTTACAGAGTCCATTCGCAATGCGCAGATCAATCATGGTGTGGAAAGTTTTATGATGCAGGAAGATGATCTTGAAATTCGTGAAACAGATTTTAAAGCGCAAACATCCACCGTGTTGATGATTGATATTTCGCATAGCATGATCCTGTACGGCGAAGACAGAATTACTCCGGCAAAAAAAGTAGCGATGGCGCTGAGTGAATTGATCACTACAAAATATCCTAAAGACACGATTGATATTGTTGTATTTGGAAATGATGCATGGACAGTGGAAATAAAAGACCTTCCTTATTTGCAGGTAGGCCCTTATCATACCAATACAGTTGCAGGCCTGGAACTAGCAATGGATATTCTGAGAAGAAGAAAAAATCCGAATAAGCAAATATTTATGATAACTGATGGAAAACCTACTTGCCTTAAAATAGGAAAGCGTTATTATAAAAACAGCTTTGGAGTGGACAGAAGAATTTTAAACCGCTGTATGAATCTTGCTGCACAATGCAAAAAATTAAAAATCCCTATCACCACTTTTATGATAGCAAGTGATCCGTATCTGCAAAGGTTTGTAACAGAATTCACTGAAACCAATAATGGTAAAGCATTCTTTGCATCGCTCGATAGATTGGGCGCTTTTATTTTTAAAGATTTTGAGAGCGGGAAAAGGAAAACAGTGTATTAAGACCTCCTAAATCCCCAAAAGGAGGACTTTTAAAAACTCAATTATTGACAGTACTATTCCGCGATTAAATTAGATTCAAATAAGTTTGTAACTTCAATAAAAATGGAAATGAAAGAATATACTATAAGCATACCGGAAGATTCAGAAGAAATAGTAACTGCAGTAATGGAAAAGTTTGGAGTAAAAATTGTTGAAATTAAAAAAAGAAAATCACCAACAAAAAAAACTACTTCAAAAAAGAAAACCACTAATTCAAAAAAGAAAATTGACCATACTTATTTATTTGGGAAATGGAAAAACTTTGATATTGATGCAAAAAAACTAAGGCAAGAATCATGGTGAAAAATAATTGTATATAAGAGAGAAAATTAAGAAAAATAAAAATGAACCTACAAAATATAAAAACCCTCGGACAACTAAAAGAAATAAATTACAAACCCAGATCAGTAAAAGAAGAATTAAGGGAGAATCTCATAAAAAAAATAAGTAAGAAAGAAATTACTTTCCCGGGAATAATCGGTTACGAAGATTCAGTGATCCCTGATACAGAAAGAGCCTTATTATCCCGACATAATATTTTATTTCTCGGATTGCGCGGCCAGGCCAAAACCCGTATGGCACGGCAGATGATTGAATTGCTGGATGAATATATTCCCGTAATTGAAGGCAGCGAAGTAAATGATGATCCTTTTAAACCGCTAAGCAAATACGCGCGTGACCTTGTAAAAGAAAAAGGTGATGAAACTCCAATTTCCTGGCTTCACAGAAGCGATCGTTATGGAGAAAAATTAGCCACGCCTGATGTGAGTGTTGCTGATCTTATCGGCGATATTGATCCTATTAAAGCAGCCAATTTAAAATTGAGCTATGCCGATGAAAGAGTAATTCATTACGGAATTATCCCACGAAGCAACCGTGGTATTTTTGTGATCAACGAATTGCCCGATCTGCAGGCACGCATACAGGTTTCACTGTTCAACATCCTGGAAGAAGGTGATCTGCAAATAAGAGGTTTCAAATTAAGATTACCGCTCGATATTATGTTTGTCTTTACTGCCAATCCGGAAGATTATACCAATCGTGGCGCTATCGTTACGCCATTGAAAGACAGAATTGAAAGCCAGATTCTTACTCATTACCCCACTACGATAGAAAATTCTCTATTCATTACTGAACAGGAATCTGATATTCATAGTGAACAGTTAAAAAAAGTACATATCAGCGATCTCGTGAAACGCTTAATAGAACAGGTTTCTTTTGAAGCGCGTGCGAGCGAATTTGTAGATAAGAAAAGTGGTGTTTCTGCAAGGCTTACTATTTCTGCTTATGAAAATGCAGTAAGCGCCGCTGAAAGGCGGGCGATCATGAATAAAGAAAAAGAAACACAAATCTGGATAAGTGATCTCACAGGAATTATTCCATCTATTACCGGAAAAATAGAATTGGTTTATGAAGGCGAGCAGGAAGGCCCTTACCAGGTAGCCTATAATTTATTGGAGAAAGCGATCCGCACTCAATTTGTAAAATATTTCCCTAATCCGGATTCATATAAAAAAAGAAGATCTAAAGAATCTGTCGTGGAGGAAAACCCTTACAAAGCCATTACACGCTGGTTTGATGCAGGCAATCAATTGAATGTTTCCTTTGGATTAAAAGATGAAGATAAAATTCAATTACTTTATAAAGTGGACGGTCTTTTTGGATTTGTAAAAAAACATTACCCCAATGCCAATAACAAAGAAAATGCGTTGCTTATGGAATTTGTATTGCATGGATTATCTACTTTTTCTTTAATAAGCAAAAAAGTATTGGAAGGTAAAATTGAATTTAAAGATCTGATGGGTAGCATGATCAATCTTAGTTCGCAGTCATTTAGCGATGAAGAACTGGAATGAGGAAATGTATGAGATTTCGGCCTTGTGTTATGAAGAAATACAGATTATTTGCCTGCCTACCGAAAACAGCAGGTTTGTTTACTGTTCATTAATCTGATGGTCTCCATCGATTAAATCAGAAATTGAATGATTTGTCCCTTTTTTATCTTTTAATGGATTGTCTCTAAGCATATAGTGAAAAGAAAATAGATTTACTATTCAAAAAAATAATTTCAAACAACTTTTAAGTTGTGCCAAAAAGCAAAAAAGAGGCTACCTTTTTTAGATAGTCTCTTTGCAGAAATTCTTAATCAAACCTGAATAAGAATACCAATTTTTTTATAATCAATATGATTTCCCCGATGTTTGTTTCGGGCACGAAATACTAACCTGCAATATCTGCCCGTTTCCTACCAGTGGAGGTCCAAAACCCCAATTGGAAATATACAATTTATTATCAGGTCCCATTACCATTGCTGTTGGAAAGTTAAGCCCTGATACCACAGTTGTTCTTACACCTGACGGGTCAATGCGTACAACATCGCCGGTGCCGGGAGTCGGAAATGGATTATTTGTCGTGCCTTCGAGTACATATATTCCTCCTTCCTCATCAAAAGCAATACTTTGTGCCATACTGAAGCCAGATGCAACGGTACTGATTTTTCCACCAAGAGTAATTTTATAAACATTAGAATTACCTGGAATCGGGAATGTACTCAGGTTTACCATATAGAAACTGCCATCATGAAATATAATTGACGTAGGAACAATATGACCCTGTGTTGCAGAAATGTCTATAAGCCGTGAAATATGACCCATTTGATCTATTTTATCTATCTCGCCGTGATTGGGTTCCACTGCGTATAAATCATTTCCCACAGCCTGCATACTATACCATGTTCCATCCGGTTCAAAATCTCCGGCATTGGGATTAGCAACAGGATGGCTTTGTATAAATGCACTTAAATCCGCAAACATTTCCCACTTTTTATTTGGAAGAACTTTTACAACACCGTTGGGAATTGACGGAACACCGTGAGAGCAACCAGCTCCGGCAAGCAAGCCGTAAAGTGTGTTGCCGACAAATGCTACATCGCCAACACCCATTATATCTCCCATAGCATCTTTTGAAGAGGGCAATTTATCTGCAACAGTTATGCGTTGGCCGTTCCATATTTTCGAAATCCGGGAACCGGTATCGCTTCCCGAATAGGGTCCTACGGGTGCGGGAACCTGCATGCATGAACTATTAGTAGTCGTGTTGGTGCCACCAACGCCGGCTTCGGCAACATACAAACTCCCATCGGGGCCAAATTTTAATCCGCGCGGAAGATTAAGGCCGGAAGCATACACAGAAGTTGTCGCCACCAAATCACCCGGGCTGCAGTTGCAAAGACAACCTGGGACGGGAAGAAGGTTTTTTTTGCAGGAGGAGAAAATTATTGCGCCTGCAAATAAACTTACAAAAAGAAGACATAGTTGTTTTGTTTTCATAAAAAAAATTTAAAAGTTAATTAATATAAAAGATATCGGCACAAGCTTAACTCAATATATTTGATGCTGAAATAAAAATCTCTATACGCCGGAATTGTCCGACACACAACCAATAGGAAAAACGAAATGTTTTTATCAGGTAATCCTGCAGTTCGTTGGCAAAAAACATGTTTTGATTGAATAAATGGCTTTTTCAAAAAGCGTATTTTATAAAAAAGTAACTTGCTTTGATTTAAAATGAAAAAAGAATTTTTTAAGCAAATTATTTTTGAACGCCGATACCGGTGGCTAAGGCATCTACTGTTCTGGGTAATCTATGTAGTTGTATTTTCTCTTTGGGCAGGCTATGGTGTTGTCCCCAATTTTAGAGAAGGTATAGAAACCACTTTTGTTTTTATGCCTGCCAATCTTATTTATGCGTATGGCATTATTTATTGGCTTGTGCCTAAATTTTTGATTAAAGAAAAGAACCTTAAATTCTGTTTCATGTTTTGCGTGTGGATGATTGCGGGGCTGGTATTGAATTTTCTCAGCCGCTATTATATTTTGCTTCCTCTTAGAACGGGACATCCAAAATTACCTTTTAACAATGCTTACAAAGAAATTTTTGCATTTGGAAGTTTTATTGTGATGAATACTATTGGCATGTTCGGCGGCTTTATCAAATTTTTTAAATTATGGAATGCAGAGCTCCGGCAAAAACAATTTGCAGAAAAAGAAAAATTGAATGCTGAACTCGAATTGCTAAAAGCGCAACTACATCCGCATTTTCTGTTCAACACGTTGAACAACCTGTATTCTCTTGTATATGAAAAATCGGACAAAGCGCCAAAGATGCTGATGCGTTTGTCAGGATTGTTAAGCTACGTATTGTATGAATGTAAAGCCAATGAAGTTTTGTTGTCAAAAGAAATCGACATTATTAAAGATTATGTAGCGCTTGAAAAAGAAAGATACGGCGACAGGCTGGATGTTTCATTCAATTTTTCAGGCGATATTGAAGATAAAATGATTGCACCGATGTTGTTTCAACCGTTTATTGAAAATGCTTTCAAGCATGGTACATCAGAACAATTAGGAAAAGTCTGGATGAGCATTGATTTGTCTGTAAAAGAAAATCAATTGTACTTTAAGATTATTAACAGTTGCGATAATAGCCGTGTTGCAGTTCGGGAAAAGCATGGCGTTGGAATTGAAAATGTAAAAAAAAGATTGGAGCTGCTTTATCCCGGAAAGTTTGAATTGCAAAACGGAATTGAAGATGATGTTTACATTGTATCGCTTTCACTTGAACTGAAAGCGCCTGAAACAAAAGAATCGTCGGAATCTGATATTCGAGTATTAAAACTTGTATAATGAACATCCGGTGTTTAATAGTAGATGATGAGCCGCTGGCCGTAAGGCTGATAAGCTCGTACATTCAGCAGGTTCCCGGGCTTGAAATTGCTGCGGCATGTAATAATTCGATTGATGCATTTAGAATTTTAGGAGAACAAAAAATTGATTTGATGTTTCTGGATATAAAAATGCCGAAACTAATCGGAACAGATTTTTTGCGCAGTATTTCAAACCCTCCAAAAGTAATTTTTATTACTGCTTACCGCGATTATGCTTTGGATGGCTATGAATTAGACATTGTTGATTATTTGCTGAAGCCGGTTTCGTTTACACGTTTTATGAAAGCCATTTCAAAAGCAACTAAATTTATTTCGCTTGATAATAATTTTTCATCAATACATACAGAACATAATAACAACGAAGATTCCTTTTTGTATTTTAAGATTGATAAGGAAATGCAGAAAGTGTTGCTCCATGAAATTCTTTTTATTGAGAGCAGCAAAGAATATGTAAAACTGCATCTTGAAAACGGGAAACCACTTTTAGTAAAACAAAGCATTAGCTCTATGCATAAATTACTTTCGCCACACCGGTTTCTTCGCGTTCACCGTTCTTACATCGTTTCCATTGAAAAAATTTCTTCTTATAATCCAACCTATATAACCATCGGCGATCATAAAATTCCAATCGGGAGATTGTATAAAAATGAAGTGCTTGAAGTTCTTAAGCATTGAGTTGTTTCAAAACTAATCCAACTTGTTACTACAAAGCAGGCTAATCCGCTTTGTCATTTAACACCTCCAACTAGATGCTGAAGAAATCCGAACAACCTCCTATATTAAAGATGCTTCGTTTGCAGGAAGTATAGCAGCAGGAGGATGAGTCGGTTTGTCAGCAAACGAAGAAATAACGTATAATACTAACGTCAAAGCACAGACTAAAATATATTGAGGCTGATTTTGTACAGCATTTTTGTAATCGTGGCTACAAGGGAAAGACGATGGTAGTAGGACTTGACAAGATTATCACGGTCAAAATGTACAACTATATCACCGAGGCCTGGGCGGAATATATTTTACTCGCAAAGAAGAAGATTCCGAAAATAGCCGATGACCAGTAATTACTTTCCACAGTAAACCAACAAATAAGTCAGATTTTCATTTTCCCTGTAAATCCCGCCATTGAATTACTCGGGAAATTTCCGGGTAAGAGTTGATTAAATTTCTAAAGTTCTTTCCAAATTCTGAAATTGTATGGCTTTTTTAGGACACGATAAATTCGAAGACTTATGCACACTTCAACTTCCGGAAAGTTTTTGATTAATTGTGGCCAATCTTTTCCTGATTTTCCTCATATATCCAAAAGCAAAAATTGCCGACTTTTGCTCAACAAAAAACCTATAAATAAATCTGAATGTCCAAAGCAATTTATATCGCTTCCTCAGAACCAAACAGTGGCAAGTCCGTGATCACCCTTGGCCTTATGAACATCTTGTTGGGAAAGCTCCGGAAGATCGCCTATTTCAAACCGGTGATCATTGAAAACAGCATCAACAAAAAAGATGTTAATATCGAAACCATGATTGATCATTTTGCTTTGGAGGTTACTTACAACGATTGCTACGCTTTTACGTATCCTGAATTGCTGAAACTTCGCAGCGAAGACAATGAAGCCTTTATAATTGATACTATCATCACAAAATATAAAAAGCTGGAAGATACTCATGATTTTGTGTTAGTAGATGGAATGGACTTTGAAGGCGAAGGCGCTTCGTTTGAATTTTCTTCTAATGTCGAAATCGCTAAGAATTTGTCTGTTCCGTTGATTCTTGTTGCTAAAGGCGATGGATATTCTCCCGACGAAGTAACGAGTAAAATACTTTCCACTATGCAGATTTTGAGAAGCAAGGAAGTGGAGCTTCTTGCTGTAATTATCAATAAACTCAATCCCCGGGATGTGAAAGCGCTACAGGAAACATTTGCCCGGCGCCTGCCCAAACATCTGCTTACTTCTGTCATTCCTTATGCAAAAGAATTGCGCAGTCCCACAATGAAAGAAATTGTAGAAGGTGTTGATGGAAAAATATTATTTGGACAAAATTATTTATCAAACCCGGTAGATAATTTTATCGTTGGCGCTATGCAACTGAATAATTGCCTTATGTACCTGCAAGAAAATACATTGATCGTTACACCGGGCGACCGTGGCGATATTATAGTTGCGATGATACAGGCCAATCTTTCTAAAAATTATCCCAAAGTGGCAGGTATCATTCTTTCCGGCGGACTGGCGCCTGAAGAGCCTATCGTTAAATTGGTAGAAGGATTAGAAACCGTGATACCGATAGCACAGGTTACAACCGGAACATTTGAAACGGTAAATAAAGTGGCCGCTGTCAAGTCAAGAATTTATCCTGAAAACAAATTGAAGATAGAATTGGCCATCAACACGTTTGAAAAAAATACGGACACACTCTCATTGTTAGATAGAATAGGCACGTCACATCCGGGAGGTGTTACGCCGCGCATGTTCCAATACGAACTGGTTAAGAGAGCTATGCTTCAAAAAAAACATATCGTGTTGCCGGAAGGAAGCGATGACCGCATCCTTGAAGCTGCTTCTAAATTATCTAAACAAGAAGTGGTGCAACTTACCATTCTCGGAGAGAAAGACGAGATTGAGACCTCATTGCAGCGTTTGAATATTGAACTGGATCCACGAAATACAAGCATTATTAATCCTGCGAAATCGCCGCTGTTGGCCGATTATATCAAAACATTATATGAATTGCGGAAAGATAAAAATGTGAATATTGATATGGCTACCGACTTTATGAAAGACGGCGCTTATTTCGGCACGATGATGGTTTATAAAGGTCACGCGGATGGAATGGTCTCAGGAGCTATCAATACGACCCAGCATACGATTAGACCCGCATTGCAATTCATAAAAACAAAACCCGGCGTTTCTACGGTTTCTTCAGTGTTTTTCATGTGTCTCCAGGATCGTGTAATTGTTTTCGGCGATTGCGCCGTAATACCAAAGCCTACTTCAGAGCAACTTGCTGAAATTGCCATCTCTTCTGCAGAAAGCAGCAAGATGTTTGGCATTGAGCCAAGAATTGCAATGCTTTCTTATTCCTCTGGTGCTTCGGGACAGGGAGAGGAAGTAGAAAAAGTGCGGCGTGCTACCGAAATGGTAAAAGCGCGCAGGCCAGACCTGGCAGTGGAAGGCCCGATACAGTATGATGCGGCGGTTGACCCGACAGTAGGCAAACAAAAATTGCCTAATTCTAAAGTAGCGGGTCAGGCCACAGTGCTCATCTTTCCGGATTTGAACACCGGCAACAACACCTACAAGGCGGTACAGCGCGAAACCGGCGCAGTGGCCATCGGGCCTATGTTGCAGGGACTTAATAAACCCGTGAACGACCTCAGCAGGGGTTGTACCGTAGATGATATTTTTAATACCGTAGTGATTACTGCGATACAGGCGCAGCAGTCATAGATTGCCTAAAAGGGTATTCAAAACGCAAAGTCTTGTTAGTATTGGATTAGTTTGTATTTACTTTTTTTCCTGATAAAAAGTAATAAAAAAA
>DASSHD010000061.1:0-4532 GCA_035693085.1 Hanamia sp.
AGTAAATTATGAAGCCAATTTCAAAACGGATGGTAAAACCATGTCGGCATTATATGATGAAAATGGTAACAGGCAGGAAACAGAAACTGACATAACTATTTCTAATTTGCCTGCCGCTGTTACGGATTATATTTCACAAAAATACAAGGGTGAAAAAATAAAAGAAGCCGCCATAATTACAAAGGCAAACGGCGAAGTAAATTATGAAGCCGAAGTAAATGGTATGGATTTACTATTTACAAAAGATGGTAAGTTTATTAAAGAAGCAAAGGATTAAATCTTTGGCGTAGTCTCTCACGCGGATGACGAATTCTGGTTATCCTCAGAACAGATAACAGGCTTGTCATTAACGCAATCAACATGATTATGATTGAACTTATAAATATCACGATAAAGATTTATTGAATCCGGTTTTTTATATCAATCATGGTGGTTTGTGGATTGTATTAATTACCACAGTGCCTGTGATCTATAAACTTATTTCAAGGGGAAAAAATGAAGCTCTGAGATTTTAATTAACAATCTTTATAACTTCTTTTTTGCGAATCTTCAAATTCTCTCCAGATTCAGGTTATAAATTTGAATAATAAAACAAAATTGAAAAACACTAAAAAATTAAAAAACTATGAAAAAGATTTTAGGTTTGACCGCGATATTATTCGCATTAAACAGCACCACATTTGCGCAGGAAAATGAAGGAGGCCATGAACATCTTAATGTTCCTGTCGTTGTAAAAAAAGCAAATATGGAAAAGTATCCTGAATCAAAAACGCATCACGTTACATGGGAAAAAGAAAAGGGTAATTATGAAGCCAACTGGGGTGGAAAAGACGGAGAAGCAAATTCTGTTACTTATACTCCATCTGGTAAGTTCGTAGAAATTGTAAAAGAAATACCAGTAAGGGATTTACCAAAAGGAATTACTGCTTATGCAAAAGAACATTACAAAACCACTAAATTTGGTGATGTTGGCAAGGTTTTAGATGCCACCGGAAAAACTTCTTACGAAGTAGAGATACATGGCAAAGATGTTTTGTTTGATGAGAATGGCAATTATGTAAAAGAAGAAAAATAAATATTAAATCCTGAAAATGGCTGTCCGTCTGAGGCGGATGGCTTTTGTTTTATAAAAATGACAAAAAAATATTTCATCCTGCTTCTCTGTTTTCTTTATCCTTTATTTTCTTTTGCGCAAAATAAAAACCTGGATTATTTTATTGATAAATCACTTTCTAATAATCCTAAATTTGTTGACTTTCAAAATTTAATTTTAGCGAATAGAATAGATAGCCAGTTGATTGTCGCGCAAAATAAATTCCAGGTTACAGGCAGCGGAAATGCTTACTACGCGCCGGTTATAAATGGCTATGGCTATGATATGGCCATTACAAATGGGCAACAACTTTCTGCTTTGGTAGCAGTAAACAAACAAATTTATAATAAAAGGAATCTAAGCCTTCAGTTCAAAAGCCTGCAATTGCAAAATGATTCATTAGCCAATAACACAGCTATTTATAACCAGGATGTAAAGAAGGCAATTATTACTCAATATATTCTTACTTATGGCGATCAGCTTCAACTTGATTTTAATGATACACTGATCAATCTATTAAAAAGAGAAGAGCAACTTTTAAAGAATCTTACTCAGAAAAATGTTTACAAACAGGCGGATTATTTATCATTTCTTGTTACGTTGCAACAACAACAATTAATCAAAAATCAATTGGTGGTTCAATATAAAAATAATTATGCAACGCTGAATTATCTCGCAGGCATCATAGATACAACTGTTGAAACACTCGTTGAGCCTGATATCCATTTGCAAAATAATTATTACACAGGAAATTCACCATTTTTTTTTAATTATACAATTGACAGTCTTCGTATCCTTAATGAGCGATTAATATCAAAGGTGCAATATCGCCCTAAAGTGAATCTTTTTGCTGATGCCGGATATCAATCTTCTTTTATTTTGACCCCTTATAAAAACTTCGGGTATAACGTAGGGATTAATCTTACTATTCCAATTTATGATGGCCATCAAAAAAAATTACAGTTTTCAAAATTGGATATTGAAGAAAGAACACGGGAAAAAAAACGGGACTTTTTTTATAATCAATATCAACAACAGATACAACAACTGCAGCAACAATTGCATGACCTTGAAAACCTTTCAGGGCCTGTGAACAAACAAATTGACTATCTTGAAACACTGATAAAAGTGAATGGCAGATTATTGGAAACCGGCGATGTCAGGATCACGGATTATGTATTGGCACTGAACAATTATATTACGGCAAAAAATCTATTGGTTCAAAATCAAATAGCTAAATACTTAGTTATTCAACAATTAAATTACTGGAATATGAAACTTTAAATGTGGCATCAAATGAAGAAATATCTGGCAAAATTAAATAGATGCATTTCAAATCGTCTCATGAGATGGCCGGTTGTGGGCGGTGAGGACACCGCCCACGGCGGACTGCCCCGGTTGGTGCCTGCCTGTCCGGTAGGCAGGTCCTCGTCAATCGGTGAGAAATATCTGACTAAATTAAAATATGGATTATTTGCCTGCCTGCCGGTAGGCATGGTCTGTCTGCTGATAGGCATATTTGGTTTACTGCTTTACGGTTGTAACTCTTCAGCTACAGAAAATACCGGCGACACTCCCGAAGTACGTACACCCGTTACTGTTACGTCTGTTGCTGACATGTCGCTGAATGAATATATTGAATTGAACGCTACTTCCTCTTTCCTGCAACAAAATTTTGTAAAATCAAACCTGAACGGATACATTCAAAAATCGAATATCAAGTTTGGTGATCGTGTTCACCGCGGGCAGATATTATTTGTTTTAAAAACCAAAGAAGCCAGCGCCATAGGGAATGCTGTCAATCAATTAGATTCGGGCTTTAATTTTTCGGGCGTTAATGTTGTTCGCGCCGACGTTTCAGGCTATGTAATGCAGTTGAACCACCAGGCGGGCGATTATGTTCAGGATGGCGAACAACTTGCGGTGATAAGTGATTCAAAGAGTTTTGTGTTTGTAATGAATGTGCCCTATGAAGACAAACCATATATTTCAATCGGAAAGCATGTGGACGTAATCTTGCCGGATGCAGAAAGGCTTGATGGAACGATTGCCTCATCCCTGCCGTTAATTGATTCCGTTTCGCAAACTCAGTCCTATTCAATAAGGGTAAACGCACAGCATACTATTCCACAGAATCTGATTGCAAAAGTGAAGATTCTTAAAACTTCCATTTCCGATGCCCAGACATTACCACGGCAATCTGTTTTATCCGATCAAACGCAAACTATGTATTGGGTTATGAAACTGATAAACGATAGCACAGCAGTAAAAGTGCCGGTAAGAACAGGGATCGAAAAAGGAGATACGATACAAATACTTTCTCCTCAATTTTCAAAGGATACCAAAATATTATTGAGCGGAAATTATGGCCTTCCGGATACGGCGTCCGTAATAGTTTCTGCAGGCTCCAATCTTTCTTCGGATTCTGGGAAGGCTGGCAAGTAGAATTATATAGGTAAAATTCTAAACAAACTTATGGAATGAATAATGAAAATGGCCATTTAGAAGATTCTTCAGAAACCTCGTCAAAGAGGAAGGAAGGATATTTTATCAGATATAGAAGCCCGCTTGCTGTGGTCATCGCTTTAATTATCGTGGGCGGTATATTCGCTTATACCAAATTACAAACTTCGCTCTTTCCTGAAATTACTTTTCCGAAAATAAAGATCATAGCAGATGCAGGATTGCAGCCCGTTGACCGGATGATGGTAACGGTTACACGCCCGTTAGAACTGGCCATAAAAAAGATCCCTGATTTGGTAGATATCCGCAGCACCACCAGCCGGGGGAGCTGCGAAATTTCTGCATACTTAGATTGGAATGTCAATGTAGATCTGAGTATGCAGAGATTGGAATCGCGCATTGCCGAAATAAGAAATACGCTTCCTCCCAATGTGAATATTACGGTTGAGAAAATGAACCCCTCCATATTGCCGGTAATGGGCTATTCGTTGGAGAGCAATTCACTTTCGCCTATTGAAATGAAGCAGTTGGCGGTCTATACCATCAAGCCTTTTTTAAGCCAGGTGACAGGTGTTTCAGACATTGCCATCATGGGCGGCAAGGATGAAGAATTCTGGGTGGAGCTGAATGTACAAAAAATGAGTACGCTTGGTATAACTCCTGATTCAGTAAATATGGCGCTTAGCAAGACTAATTTTATAAGTTCAAACGGATATTTATCTGATTACCGATACCTCTATCTCACATTAACGGACGCTTCAGTTGAATCTTTACAGGATTTGCAAAATGTAGTTGTAGGCAATAACGGAAGGCGGGTGGTTCAGTTAAAAGATATAGCCGATATAAAAATTGAGGAAGGGGTTCAGTATGTGAAGATCAATGCCAATGGAAAAGAAGGGGTATTGATAGCAGTGGTGAAACAGCCAAACAGTAACCTGGTGGATGTTTCTTCTCAAATGAAAGAAAAGATAGCGCA
>DASSHD010000062.1:0-8631 GCA_035693085.1 Hanamia sp.
TTCTTATGTAAATCCCGTAGTAGCAGTATTGCTGGGCGTATTTTTTGGCGGAGAAATTATTAATAGCCTCCAGATAGGAGGGTTAGCTATTATTTTATTGAGTGTGTTTATTATTAATTTTGACAAGTATAGGAGTAAATAATTTGCTGCCAATTATGGTTATTTCGAAATTGACTGACGCTGTATATTATCGCCAATAAATCAGATTGCGGGTGGGTATTAACTTTTTTACACCCAATTAATAAATATCTTTTATGAGTTTAGAAGAATTTAAAGATTTAGCCTTATCATTTCCCGGAACCATTTCCCGGCCTCACTTTGACAGGACCGCTTTTAAAGTGGAAGGCAAAAGAATATTTGCTACGCTGCATGAAAAAAGTGAGTCTGCCAATATTATATTGTCAATACCGGAACAGGAAATATTTTGTAAAATGAATAAAGCCGTTTATCCTGTTCCTAATAAATGGGGTACACGTGGCTGGACAACTTTTGAGCTAAAAAAACTGGGACGACCTCTTATTTTAGATGCGTTGAACAGCGCTTACCAGGATGTATTAAAAAAAGGGAAGAGCAAATAGATTAAGAGTAAGCGATGAATTTTTTATTGTTTTTTGAGAGATTAAGCGAGCGGAGTAACGGCGGAAGAAAATTTGTTTTAGTTCGTTACCTGAAAGGAAAATAAGAATTACACTTATTTGTATGTTTACTGTAATAGCATGTTATAGTAAACGAGCCTGTCCTGCCTACCGGACAGGCAGGCTTGTCGGACAGGGAAATATCTGAGATTTCAGTTTTTACTACTTGTATAATTTTGCTTCGATTGTAATTAATCCTCAGTAGGAATAAATTTAAGTGAAATGGAATTTACACAATGACGGACATTCTTTGGAGTTTCATGTTCTCCCAAAAAAACGTGTCCTAAATGAGCGCCGCAATTGGTGCAAATAATTTCTGTGCGCATACCATCAGCATCAGGAACTCTTGTTACTGCTCCTTTAATTTCATCGTCAAAGCTGGGCCAGCCACAGGTTGATGGAAATTTGTCGGAAGAATTATATAATGGTGCATTACATCTTCTGCAAACATAAGTGCCTTTTGCTTTATTATGAAGAAGCGTGCCTGTGCCAGGACGCTCGGTTCCTTTATTTACAATCACTCTTGTTTCTTCGGGGGTAAGTTCATTCCATTCCGGATGATTTATGTCTTTCATTGTTTTCGATGTTTTATGTTTTTGGCCACATGCTGAAAAGACTATCACAAAAGCTATTATTAAAACCTGGATAATCCTTATTGATCTCATGTTTAAAATTACGACATTTTATTGGGCTTGGTTTTTTGTGATTGGGAAAAATACAAACCGGGGATGATAATTAACATCTTTTTGTTTCTGAAAGTAATAAAATTTCTCTTCCTTTTTTGTTTCTTACTTGTTACTACCAGGCGTTGATTGTGATGGAACTTACAACGTTTTATTTTCATTTTATTAATCTATATTTGAAATTGCATTATTTTCAAACAAATAAATTTCAATGGATACCTTTCTGACTGCGGCGGTTATCTGGATCATTATAGGGTTCGTTTTATTCCTGTTGGAATTTGTGCTACCAGGACTTATACTTTTCTTTTTTGCTGTAGGTGCGTGGATAGTAGCTATACTTTGTCTTTTTATAGACCTATCCATTAATCAACAATTAATCATTTTTTTGATCAGTTCAATTGTAAGTATCCTGTTGCTGAGAAAATGGTTTTCAAAAATATTGTGGAAAAGAAAACATTCATCTGAACTTCTTGAAGACGAGTTTTTGGGTAAGACAGCCAAAGCTGAAACAGATATTTCACCGCATAAAAATGGTAAAGTTGACTTCAAAGGAACTACATGGCAGGCTGCTTCTGAAGATACTATTGAAAAAGGCGAGAATGTAATTATTATAGGAAACGAAAGCATTTTATTACTTGTAAAATCAACCAAAAAATTATGACAGCATCCACAATAATACTGATAGTAATAATCCTGTTTTTATTGATAGCTTTTTTATCCACTTTTAAAGTAGTGCCTCAGCGCTCGGTTTATATCATTGAAAGATTGGGCAAATTCAGCAGGGCGCTAGATGCGGGATTTCATATTTTAATTCCTTTTGTTGATAAAGTGGCTTACAAACAAAACCTGAAAGAACAGGCGCTTGATGTAGCTTCACAAATTTGTATCACAAAAGATAACATTGCTGTGGAAGTGGATGGCGTAATTTACCTGCAGGTTATTGATCCGCAAAAAGCTTCTTATGGAATTGATAATTACCGGTTCGCTGTTATTCAAATTTCGCAAACCACCATGCGCAGTGTAATAGGCAAAATGGAATTGGATAAAACCTTTGAAGAACGCGAAGCGGTGAATGCCACTATTGTAGAAGCCGTGGACAGGGCCAGCGGCCCGTGGGGAATTAAAGTGTCACGCTATGAAGTAAAAAATATTTCACCGCCGCAAAGTATAAAAGATGCTATGGAAAAACAGATGCGGGCAGAGCGTGAAAAAAGAGCTTTGATAGCCGAATCGGAAGGCGACAAACAAGCCAAAATAAATCGTGCCGAAGGTGAGAAGCAACAAACGATTGCTTTATCTGAAGGTGAAAAACAAAGAAGGATAAATGAAGCCAGTGGTAAAGCCTCAGAAATAGAAATGGTAGCTGTTGCCACTGCAAAAGGAATCAGGGAAATAGCACAATCTATCAATGAAGAAGGCGGATTGAGCGCGGTAAACCTGCGCATTGCCGAGCAATATCTTACAGAATTTGGCAAGCTGGCTCAGACAAATAACACTATGATCGTTCCTGCTGATCTTTCTGATATAGCAGGAGTAATATCGAGTGTAACTTCTGTTATTAATAAAACCAAAACTGAATTGCCGGATGTAAAAAAATAAAGTGAAGAGGAAAGACAGTAAACAAACATTTAACAGCAATTCTTATTTATCTATATCCACTTTGCTTTTTTCAGAGTGTACTTTCAAACAAAAAATTCCAATGGAAATATTTTACAGAATTCTATTTTCGGGTATTTTTTTTGTTTTTTTATTTCAAACGGACAATCAGTTATTGTAAAATCAGGTAAGCAGGATGCTTCAATAGACTATAAAAAACTTGCAAATATTGATACGCTTATCAATGGATATATTAACCGCAAATGGATTAATGGGTTGTAACTATTATTGTGAAAGATGGAAAAGTTATTCAAAATAAAGGCTATGGCTATAGTGATGTAGCAAAAGATTTTATCCTTTGGATTCAAAGAAAAGAAATATGCAATAGTTCCAATGGTTGCTTGAAAAGCCTTTCTGCTCCTGCTTCTCTTGCATTTTAATTTTTTAGAAAGATTTAGATTTATTAAAAAAACAAAACTATTATTTCCTATCTTAGCAAAGAATTTCATACCAATGCAGCTACTTTTACAGAAAATACAATACGATGACGACCAGCAGGCATTTAAACAATTTTATCAATTATTGTTTTTCAGGCTTTATCAGTTTGCATACACTTATGTTCACTCCAAAGAGAATGCTGAAGAAGTGGTAAATGATGTATTCCTAACCCTCTGGCAAAAAAGAAAAACTCTTAATTCAATTAGTAACATCAACGTTTACCTTTATGTAGCCGTAAAAAATGTTTCATTGAATTACCTTAGAAAAAATACTCAAACTATTTCGCTGTCAATGGATGATCTCACTGTCCATCACATACACCTTGTACCCAATCCTGAATCGGTCCTGATTTCCCGTGAATTGCAATTGCGAATCCGGCAGGCTATTGATCAGTTACCACCAAGGTGCAAGATCATTTTTAAGTTGATCAAGGAAGACAAGTTAAGCTATAAAGAGGTGGCTACCATTTTGAAGATTTCTGTAAAAACAGTAGATACTCAGCTTTATATTGCCCTTAAAAAACTTGCTCATATACTTCAGCCGGAATGTGCTGAGAATTCGGCTACACGAATACTTTCATCAAAAGAGAAGAACTCATAAAACTATTTATTTTTAATTTTTTTTCTATCCATTTAAGGAATCAGGGAAAAAAATGTGTCCTATATATAAACAACTATTGTTTTGCTTGAATGAAACTATCTAAGTTTATGCATCCAAATCAAAACAGACTAAGATTGAATTTATGATTTCAGAAAGAATATTACAGTTGGTAGCAAAGCAAATGGGCAATGAGGCTTCAGATAAAGAAATCGCCGAATTTCAGGAACTTTTGCAACAACACCCTGAACATAGTTTTCTTCTGGAAATATTACAGTCTATTGAAGGAGAAAAATTACATAAGGAGCCTGCGTTGGAAGAAGGTGATCTGGTACAGGAGAGTTGGCACATGCTTAAGTTGGAATTAGACAATGTGCAAACAAAAAATGGAGCATCAAAAAATAAGATACCTATAAAAAATAAGGTTGTCAGGATGTGGTTTAGCAGGGCGGCAGTATGGGGAGGAATATTACTTATTGCAATCAGTTCTTTTTTTATATTTAGGCAAACAAAGAAAAATGCACAAGCCCCGGCGGTAGCCAAAATAAACGGAACCAAAATAAACAAAATAGGCTTGCCTTATGGGGCACCTTTGAAAAAGATACTTCCTGATAGCTCTGTAGTATGGCTCAATGCAGGAAGCCATATTCGATATGATGATAACTTTATGCAAAAGAACCGTGAAGTGTATTTAGATGGAGAAGCCTACTTCAGTGTAAAACATGATGAACGCCATCCTTTTATTGTACATGCAGGCAATATTACTATTCATGATTTGGGGACTAAGTTTAATGTACAGGCTTATCCCGACGAAAATAAGATCGAGGCTACTTTAATTAGTGGAAAAATTATGGTTAAGATTGATGGTAAACCTGATCAAAGCATTATTCTTATGCCAGATGAAAAATTGACCATAAAAAATGAGAAATTTCAATTGTCAAATAAAAATATTGAGGCGAGGAAAGAACTTGGCTTTGAAGTAGAGCAGGTAGTGAAAATACCTTCAATTGCATCAATCCCGGAAGTAGCGTGGGTAGAGGATAAATTGGTTTTTGAAAACGAACCGTTTGAGGAATTGGTAAAAAGAATGGAAAGAAGATATAATGTCCAGATTATTTTTAGGGATATATCATTGAGTAAAGAAAGATTAAGTGGGATCTTCGAAAATGAAAGTATTCAAAAAGCCATGGAGTTGTTACAGATGACAACGCCGTTTCACTATCAGATTCGGGGCAATGTAGTGTATTTGAAACGATAATCTATGATTTAGAATAGTTTTATTATAAATCTTAAAATTTTAAAACGCATCGTTATGCATTTTATTCGGAACGGTTAAATCATTAATAAAATGAGGAAGAGCTGTAACTCTTCCCCTGGATCAAAAGCATTTGGAGCAAGGCTTAGGTAAATAGCAATTGACTCCTATTTTTTTAATCTTATAAAACAAAAGTATGAAAAAAGTACTATTGTCAGGTCTTTTAAAAAATGATAAGTTAGTAACTAAACTTGCACGTTATATGAAACTTGTCTTTATTCTCGTCTTTATTTGCAGCCTTCAGGTTTCTGCAAAAGTTTACTCCCAGGAACGCTTTACATTGAATATGAGTAATGTGAGTGTGGACAAGGTTTTAAACAAGATACAAAAAGAAAGCGATTACCGTTTTTTTTATAATTATGGCTATCTGAAACACCTTGATAAGGTAAGTATAATAGTAAAGAACGAAACTCTTTCCTATATCCTGGACAAGTTGTTGGACAATACCCTTAGTTTTCGTATTCTGGAAGGTAATCTGGTGGTGATATCTCCTAAAGAGAATCAGCTATTTCAGCATAGTATAGAAGGAATCATTACTGACGAAAACGGAGTTCCTTTATCCGGAGTATCTGTGCAGGTAAAAGGAACAAACCAGGGAGTACTGACTGATGTTGCAGGGAAATTTAAGCTAATAGTTTCTGATGATGCAATTTTGACGATTTCTTTTGTTGGGTATGAAACGCAGGAAGTAACTGTTGGCAACAGAACTGATGTCAATATTCGGTTAAAAGTTTCTGTTTCAGGATTGAATGAGGTAGTGGTAGTAGGATACGGTACACAGAAGAAGAGAGATGTAACCGGTACGATTAGTACAGTCAAAGGAGATGACTTTAAGAATTTGCCTGTAAGTAATGTCGCATCGGCTTTGCAAGGGCTTGCTTCAGGTGTTGGTATAGTTCGTGATGATGGCTCGCCGGGAAGTGTGCCGAGCATCCGTATCCGTGGAACGGGAACTATTAATAATTCTGACCCTTTGATAGTAATTGATGGTGTACCTGCGGGAGGTCTTGATGATGTAAACCCTGACGATATTGCTTCTGTTGAAATTTTAAAAGATGCATCTTCTTCTGCGATTTACGGCTCACGGGCTGCAAACGGAGTTGTACTTGTTACAACCAAGAAAGGAAGTTTTAATCAGCCGATGAAAACAACTGTCAACTTATATACAGGTACAAAAAAAGCAATTAAATATATAGATATGCTTACGGCTCCTGATCTTGCAACGTTAAAGAAGGAAGCATATACTAATGATGGTTTAGCTGTGCCATCAGTGTGGGATGATCCAAATTATTCTGTGCAACGTACAGATTGGCAACGGGCATTATTAGGAACGGGAAAAGTGCAAAATGCCGATATAGCTATTCGCGGAGGAAACGCGAACTCCACCTACAGTTTCTCAGGTAACTACTACGATGAAAAAGGAATGATTGCTAATTCATATTTTAAGAGGTATAATTTTAGAATTAATTCTGAGCATAAAATAGGTAGTCGCATAAGGGTGGGGGAAAATATAACCTATTCCAACACTTTAGGACATGGTTTTGATACAAAATCTACTCAGACCGGTTTGGTGTGGAGTGCAATTCGTTTTAACCCTGCTATACCAGTTACAAATCCTGATGGAAGTTGGGGAACTTCACAGGCTGATAATCAACTTGGTGATATTAATAATCCAATTGCTACTGTTGCTGAAAATACGGGCTACAATAAAGGTAACAGGATTCTTGCAAATGGATTTGCTGAATTGGAAATCATTCCTGGATTAAAATTACGTGCTAACTATGGCTTTGACCAGAGTATAGGCGAGGGCTATGGATTTACTGTTGCTACACCTAGTCAAACACGGGGGCCTTCTATTTCGAGCTTAGGTCAAAATTTCAATAAGAGTCAAAATTTTTTAGAAGAATATTTTCTTACTTATAGCAAAGAATTCAACCATGTACATAAAATAGATTTGGTGGGAGGTTATTCGTCTCAGGTTTTTGAAGGCAATTATTTTTCCGCGTCAAGATCAGGGTTTTCAGATACTAGTGCTGATCAGCGTGTACTCAATCTTGGCAACAGTTCTTCGGCTGGGAATGCAGGAGGTAATAGTCCTTCGTCTGGATTACAGTCTTACTTTGCAAGGGCTAATTATGCTTTTGAAAGTAAATATCTCTTAACAGCAACAATGCGTGCTGATGGCTCAAGTAAGTTTGCTCCAGGTAAACGATGGGGATATTTTCCGGCATTTTCTGTTGGCTGGAGGATATCCGATGAAAACTTCTTCCGCAATAATTTCAAAGCTATTAATTCTCTAAAAATTACCGGAGGCTGGGGGCAATTAGGTAACCAGAATATTGGAGACTTTCAATACTTAAGTATTATTGGACTCGGTGGAAGTTATTCTGCTAATTTTGGTACAAATACCGTTAATCAGAATGGGGCTGTTATAACGAGCCTCGCCAATCCTAATATAACATGGGAAAGAGCTGTAATGACAAACATTAGTCTTGAGTTTACCACATTTAATAATCATCTTACCGGAACAGTTACTTATTTTAATAAAAATACAACTGACATGTTAGTTCGTGCTCAACTTGTCGAAACTTATGGTGCACAAGTTGATTTGCCTGACGATGGGGGAAATATAACTTTACCAAATGTAAATCTTGGTCAGCTTAATAATCATGGAGTGGAAATAGATTTGAATTATCAGAATAGTGTCGGTAAGCTAAGTTATTCATTTGGCGGTAACGGCTCTTTTTTAAGTAACAAGGTTACCAAACTTTATGGGAATACAACGTATTTAGGATCTACCCCTTATGGGCGGGAGAATACGGATATTTCCCGTACATACGAGGGGCAGCCTTTAGCTTCATTTTATGGTTTCAAGACTGATGGTTTATACCAGTCACAGTCTGATATAGATAAGGATCAAAATATTGCTAATGATCCTAACAAGGCTAATATAATACCAGGTGATGTAAGATTTGTAGATATTAATGGTGATGGAGTCATTGATGATAAAGACCGTGTAAGGCTTGGAGATCCCAATCCGGGGTTTGTATATGGTTTTCATGGATCTGTTGCTTATAGTAACTTTGATTTCAGCTTCAATTTTGCCGGTGTTGCAGACGTACAGCTATATAATGCAGACAAGCTGGCAGGGCTGGATGCTTCCTCAAACTTTAATTGGTATGCTGATCAGAAAAACAGGTGGCATGGAGAAGGCACGAGTAACAGCGTTCCAATACTTACCCGAACTAATCTAAATAATAATTATCGGTCTTCCGATTTATGGGTTCAAAGTGGAGCTTATTTATCC
>DASSHD010000063.1:0-6344 GCA_035693085.1 Hanamia sp.
AAAGATTTTCCACTTTTGGTTGTTGTTCTTTGTCGCCATTATTTCCATGTCGTGTATGAATCGCGGGCCAGCCAAAAACTGCTTTTACCGGGCCTTTTTTACCGTGAATAGTTACTCGTTGCGAAGGAGCAATCTGGTGATCTACACCACCATTTCTTTTTAAGTAAATGAATCCTTCAGGAGTAATATAATTTACAAACCAGCTTATCTCATCGGCATGTGCTTCTATAACTACCTTAAAAGTTTTATTAGGATTTATCACTCCCACAGCAGTCCCATAAGGATCTGTAAAAGTATCGTCCACATAGGGTTTCACATAATTTAACCAGACTTTCTGACCAGCAGTTTCGGAACCTACAGGAGAGGCTGTGTTCATATAAGTTCTTAAAAATTCCATTGATTTTTCAGAAATACTGAAAGGTGATCTTTTACTTTTCGCCATAATAAATAATTGAAAATGTTTTTATAAGAAAATGCAAATTTAAAGTTTTAAACTGAACAGATAAACCAACAATGCCTGAAGAATCATCATACCGTCTATACCGGCAAGATAAATAAAATCGGAATTGGTTTTCCTGGTTATTTCAATAGTGCCAAAAGTAGCTGCCGCAGAGGCCAGCATGGCAATAAAAAAACCGGTTTGCGGAAGATATAAATATTGAGAATATGATAACAACACAAATACGATCAATAAGATGTAAGATAAAAAATATGATTTTTTTTTGCCGAGCATAACAGCAAGCGTATTGATTTTTTCTTTGTAATCAATTTCTATGTCACGCACATCAAACAGTAAACAAAGAATAAACATAAAAACAAACCTTTTTGCAAAAATGAAAATAAAAAGAGGTGTGGATACTACTATGTCATTTACCGGAAACCATACTGTTACCAATGTCCATAAAAGAGCCAGGGTAATAATTTTTAAAAATCCATAATCTTTTATTCTCTTTCGTTTACCAAAAGGAAGAAAAGGAAATGAATACAACAATGCAACAAATCCAAAGCAAATCAGGATCGAAAAATGTTTGAGACGAAAATTAAAAAAGCTAAAAATGATAAGAATAATCCCAGCGCTTAAAAGAGCTAAATGAATGTTCTTATTTTTTTGAGACCAGGCGAGCCGGGCAGAATTAAGTACAGCATTTTTTTTAACCAGGTAATGCAGGTTATACTGAACCAGAGTGGCTCCAAAAACAAAACAATAAAAACTAAAATTGTTTAATGGAACACCGAGCATAATATTGGTTTCCATACAAAAACCTACTGCACATGCAGCAATGAAAATGCTCCCAAATAAAATAAACTCTGAAAATTTTTTAATCCACACTTTATTGATAAATATTTATTGTGCATAAATAATTACCTGCGGTGAAGATACCGTATCACTTACGTGATTTTTATTATCTTTTAAAACAAAACGGAATATTGCTGTATCATTTCTTGGCGAACATTGTGGCGGAAGTATGGGGCTATATCCCGTTACATTATAACCATAAGTAACAGTGATTTCTCCTTTTTGATTTTGAGAAGCGGGAAAAGAAGGAAGATCGTAAGGAGAATTAATAGAATCAATTTCACTGCCTGAACACTTAGGCACTAGTTCCTGTACAAAAACATTACCGGACAAAGCCCCTTTATATGTGAAAGATAAGGTAAAGATTAATACTTCTCCGGAATGAAGATCAGTAGTATTTACTTTTTCAAACTTCAATGAAGGTGTGGTACTATATTTATCTTTATTGCAGGAGATGAATATTACAAATAAGAGTATTGAAAATAAGATAGTGTATCGCATCTTTGTGTTTTAATTTTTTTCAAATTTAATTATTAAAAATTGAATTGAATAGTAAGTTACAAATATCAGATTGGGAAAATAAAATATTTAACATCAATTATTATAATTTTAATCAATTGGCTTTAGAGATATTCCTTTTTCAATACACGTATAATGATCTATATAAAAAATACGTGGATTCAATTGGAATTTCTACGGTCAATGTAAATTCACCTGAGACGATACCCTATTTACCTATCTTTTTTTTTAAAACCCATAAAATAACCACAACTGAATTTGAGCCGGAAATTATTTTTGAAAGCAGCGGAACTACAGGAGAAAATACAAGCAGGCATTTTATTAAGAGCCTGGAACTTTATCAAAAAAGTTTTTCTGAGACTTTTAAATTGTTTTATGGAAATCCGGATGATTGGTGCATTCTTGGCTTATTACCCGGTTATCTTGAACGCAAAAATTCTTCATTGATAACAATGGTACACGAGTTGATAAAAAAAAGTAAAAATCCATTCAACGGTTTTTATTTGCACAACTATGATAAACTTTATCAGACCCTCGTACACAATGAAATTATTCAGCAACCTACGTTATTGATTGGCGTTACCTACGCTTTGCTTGATTTTGCAGAAAAGCATTCTATGAAATTGCAAAATACCGTAGTAATGGAGACGGGTGGGATGAAGGGGAAGAGAGAAGAAAAAACCCGCGAAGAAGTACATCAATTTTTAAAAGCTAAACTGGGAATTAAAGCAGTTCATTCGGAATATGGAATGACAGAATTGCTTTCACAGGCTTATTCCAAAGGTGATGGAATTTTTTGTACCCCTCCGTGGATGAAGGTTTTGGTGCGTGAATACAACGACCCGTTTGCCATCAATTCAAAACCCAAAACCGAAAAACCAATAAATGGCCTTATAAATGTGATAGACTTTGCCAATTTATATTCCTGTAGTTTTATTGCTACGGATGATGTTGGTAAAATTTATAAGAATGACACTTTTGAAGTTTTGGGAAGAAGGGATATGAGTGATTTGAGAGGATGCAGTTTGTTGACTTTGTAAGTATAAATTAAATCAAAATCAGACAAATTTTAAATGCTCAAGGCTCAAAGTAGTAAACAAGGAAATAATCAATGTTCAATATTCAATAATCAGCAGGCAAAGGAATATTCATATTTTCATTTAATTAAAATTTAGAGGAATTTACATGGCACCTGTTATTATTTTTGTTGTACTTGCATTGCTGATTGTGTTTTTTATTTTTTATAAAAGACCGGATAAAAAAGCAGTTCTACCCGACAACTATAAGGATTTACTGGCTCTGCGTGTATCCTATTACAACCGGCTTACTGAACAAGAGAAACTAAGATTTGAAGAGAAAATAAAAGAATTTTTAGGATACGTCCGTATTGACGGAATTGACACATCGGTTGAAGACATTGACAAGCTCCTGGTGGCATCAAGTGCTGTCATTCCGATTTTTGGGTATGACAAATGGAAATATTATAATCTGAAAAATGTTCTCCTCTACCCTGCTTCTTTTAACAGAGATGAATTTCTCGCATCTGGTTATGAAAAAAATACTTTAGGGATGATCGGGAATGGGCCGATGCAAAGAATGATGATCCTATCTAAACCAGCATTACACAATGGTTTTCGACTGCCGCCTCCAAAAGAAAATACCGGCATTCACGAATTTGTTCATTTATTAGACAAAGAAGACGGTGATGTGGATGGATTGCCTGAAGCATTGCTCAACAGAAAATATAATTCAAGGTGGGTGGAATTGGCTAACAGAAATATACTAATGATATTAAACGGCTTGTCTGATATCAATTATTATGGCGCTACCAACAGAGCAGAATTTTTTGCAGTCGCATCTGAATATTTTTTCAACTGCCCCGAAATCTTTAAAGAAACCCATCCCGAACTTTTTGATATGATGTGTAAGATATTTAACCAGAATCCGGTTCTGCACTTTGAGCCGTGAGCTTTCAGCTATCCGCTTTGGGCTTCTTGTTCACGGTTTTGGGATCATTGCTCATTTCCTCTCATGCGCTTTTACAAAATCACTTACGAGGTAACTGATCATTTTTCCGGTAGAAGAACTTATTTCTCCGTTTTCTAATTTAGTAGCTCCTTCACAGATATGCAGATAGGCTATCTTACAGTCTGTCGCTACAAAATTCATATACTGTCTCGCATTTAAAAAAGTAATTCCACAGGGTGATTTAGCGCTGGTTAATGTATTTTCTATAGAATCCAGATCAAGCTCAATTCCGGTATAATTATCTTCAGTAAAACCAGTGGCATGAGCAACCGCCTGAATAAAATTCTTTTTTTCGTGGATAAAAATATCTTCATAAGTAATATAATCAATAAAGGGATTGTTCAAAATATCCGACCATACATTTTGTTGCAGATAATTTTCATGAATGCTTATTACGCAATATTTATTCAAATAACCATCTTCATCTGCATAACGAAATGCATTACCGGAATGCCTTCCTTCCGATGGACGGTAATCGGCATGTGCATCAAGATTGATACAATTAATCTGGGCGAGTTGCACCAGTTCTGCCTTGTATAGCCCTTTGGCTGCGCCCTTAATAGCGGGATATGCATTATTGTGTCCCCCCCTATTATGATTGGAATCTTTTGATTTTGGGTAATAATTTTTACTATTTCTTCTACTTCGTCATCTATCTTGTTTACAAATGAACGGTAAGCAATTACTTTTTCTTCATCGGTTGCAGCATTTACATTGATCAGTTTTTGGGCATCAGAAAAATCGAAGTAGCCTGCAATAAAAATATTTTCTCCGCTCAAAAAATCATTGCTTTGAATATTTAAGAAAGATTCGAGAAAAGGAAACCAGGCTGTATCCGCCCCACCCTTTCCCAGGTTGGCTTTCACACCAATATCTTCCGGAATTCCAAAGAGAATATACTTTGCAGGAGTTTCTGAAACGGCATTTTCAAAATCTTTTGAATTATCACAAAGAACCATTTCTCCCAGCTTTGTTTCATACTTACGGAGATGCGTAAACGCAAGAATATTTATTTTATCATATCGTTTGAAATGTACAGGCATATATTTCTTTATAATATTCAGCAAATAAAATATGTCACAATTTAGATAAATGAACCATTGGTCATTACTTTGTCAATCAAATTATTTCCAAAAGAATAAGGGAGATAAGCGAGAGATGGAACCGGTTTGGTAAAAATAAGATTCGCCTTTTTTCCCACAGCAATACTTCCATAATCATTTTCAATTTCCATAGCACAGGCGCCGTTGAAGGTAGCCGCATTAATAGCTTCTTCCGGCAGCATTTTCATTTGAATACAACTAAGTGAAATAACAAAATTCATGTTGCCGGATGGTGATGAACCGGGGTTATAATCTGACGCAAGCGTAATTGCAGCGCCGGCATCAATCAGGTTTCGCGCAGGTGGCAAAGGCATCCTTAAAAAAAATGCCGCCGATGGTAAAAGCGTGGAAGCGCCACCATATTCTCCAAGTAATTTGATCTCATTATCCGTTAAAGTTTCCAAATGATCAAGTGATAACGCGCCAAGAGAAATTCCTTTTTCTATTCCGCCAATACTGTTTAGTTGGTTTACATGTAATTTTGGTTTAAGCTCATATTTTTTTCCTGCTTCGCAAATTGTTTTCATTTCTTCAGAAGAAAAAAATCCATTCTCGCAAAACACATCAATATAATCAGCGAGTTTTTCTTTTGCAATTACCGGCAACATTTCATTGATGATACAATCAATATACCCCTGATGATTTTCTTTATATTCTAACGGAAAAGTATGCGCACCCAAAAAAGTTGATTTTATTTTGATCGAACTTTTTCCTTTCAATTTTTTTATCACCCGAAGCATTTTCAGTTCACCTTGTAACGATAATCCATAGCCGCTTTTTATTTCAACAGCGCAGGTGCCGAGTTTACTGATTTCTTCCAGTCTTTTCCACGCAGAATTAAAAAGAGCATCTTCCGAAGTTTCATTTAGTTTCTTTGCTGAATTGAGTATTCCACCGCCTTTTGCAGCAATCTCCGCATAGCTTAATCCTTTTATTTTATCAATGAATTCATCTTCACGACTGCCCGAAAAGACCAGATGTGTATGACTGTCGCACCAGCAGGGTAAAACAATAGTATTGCCTGCAAGAATATTACTTTGTTGAGTAAAACGACTATCCTCCATCTTTCCCATTTCAGCAATGATATTGTCTTCAATAATGATATAGGCATTTTCAATGACTGGTAGAATTGCAAGATCATTCCCCCTGATAAACCCCGAATTATTTCGGGTATTTACAAGCCTCCTAATATTTGTAAATATCTGTGTAGCCATTAAAAGCTAAATTATGGAAAAAGGATGGATGAATGATTGCAGACAGCAATTCAGTTAGTAAATATATTTATTCAGTTTGAATACTCTTTCAAAGTTTAGGCAATGCATCGCCTGTCAGCCTTTGAGGCTGTTTTGTATTTTCCAGTTTTCCTTTTTTGTGTGTACGTTATTTTTTGCGTGGTT
>DASSHD010000064.1:0-2777 GCA_035693085.1 Hanamia sp.
AACCAATGAAATCAATTTTGCAAGTAAAAAAATTACTGAAAATTCAAGAGTGAGTTATCCCCTGAGTTTTATCAGTAATGCCATGCATCCCTCTATTGGCGGTGTCCCTAAAAATATTTTCTTTCTTACAGCCGATGCTTACGGCATTCTCCCTCCCATCAGCAAACTTACTCCCGGGCAAGCCATGTATCAGTTTCTGAGTGGCTATACCGCTAAGATAGCCGGTACCGAAGAAGGAATTAATGAGCCCAAACCAGTATTCAGCGCATGCTACGCTTCACCTTTCATTCCGTTACCTCCTGAAAAGTATGCCGAAATGTTTGGCGAAAAAATGAAAGAGCATCATGTAAATGTATGGATGATAAACACCGGATGGAGCGGTGGATCTTATGGTGTTGGAAACCGGATAAAATTATCTTACACAAGAGCCATGATCGCTGCGGCGCTGGAAGGTAAATTGGATAAAGTAACATTTGAAGCACATCCTGTTTTTGGAATGATGATGCCGGAAAAATGTCCGGGAGTTCCTTCCGAAATTTTAAACCCGGGGAATACGTGGAAAGACAAGGATGATTATGATAAAAAAGCAAAATATCTCGCGATGAAATTTGTAGAAAATTTTAAGAAATTTTCTGATCATGCAAAAGAAGAAATTTTAGCGGCTGCACCGGTTTATGAATAGAAGCCGCCGGATAATTGAAGAATAAAAATTATGATTATTTGCCTGCCTACCGGACAGGTTGGTTTGTTTACTGCGAGAAAGATACCAGTAAAGCAACAATTACCGCCAATTTCTAATCTGGATCAATCTCAATAAATAAAAACTGGAAAACTTAAGTAGCATTTCCAAAAAACAAATATGCTAAAAATATGGAAGTGACGATTCCCACAAGATCGGCGAGGAGCATAGCGCCAATAGAATACCTTGTATTCTTAATAGAGACCGCTCCATAATAAACAGCGATTATATAAAAAGTAGTATCCGATGTTCCCTGCAAAACCGATGATAAACTTCCAGCAAATGAATCCGACCCATACGTTGTCATGGTATCTATCATCATACCGCGAGCTGCGCTCCCGCTCAATGGTTTTACTAATGCAGTGGGCAATCCGGCAACAAAGCGTGTATCAGTTCCCAATGCCGCAAACAAACTTCTCATACCATCAATGATCACTTCAAAAGTGCCACTGGTGCGCAACATGCTGATGGCAACCAACATTCCAACGAGATAGGGAATAATTTTTACAGCTATTTCAAACCCGCCTTTGGCTCCTTCCACAAAAGCATCGAAAATATCAATATTTTTATACAAAGCGCCGAGGATAATAAAAAAGAAAAGAAACAAAATAATACCGTTGCTTAATACGCCAGAGAATGTTTGTACACCGGTGAAATCCAAAGTTTTTAAATAAATAACCATCAAAGAAATTACTGCTGAGATTCCCAGGATCCACAATAATATTACCGGTTGAAAAATATTTATTTTTTGTTTGAAAGAAACGATAAGCATTGCAGCTATTGTTGCCGCAAATGTGGCCATCATACAGGGAATAAAAATTGAAGTAGGATTAGTTGCGTTCAACGAAGCCCTGATTGCGATAATGCTCACCGGAATTAAAGTAAGCCCCGATGCATGGAGACATAAAAACATGATCTGCGAATTGGAAGCTGTGTCCTTACTGGGATTCAGTTCCTGGAGGCTTTCCATCGCTTTAATACCAAAAGGTGTTGCGGCATTATCAAGCCCTAAAAGATTAGCTGAAAAATTCATCACCATGTGGCCCATCGCAGGATGATTTTTTGGCAATTCAGGAAATAATTTTGAAAAGAACGGCCCGATAATTTTTGATAAAAGCCGGATGCCTCCTGCTCTTTCGGCAATGTTCATAAAGCCCATGAATAATGCCATGATACCGATAAGATTGATAGAAATATCCACAGCGGTTTTTGCTGTGCCTATGATTCCATCCGCATGTTGTTCTTTGTAAGAAATATAAGCGCCATTATCATTCCGGCTATATTTAGTAGTTCCATCAGTATAGGTTTTCCCTTTTTGTAAAGTACTTAAAATAACAGGCGATAAAGAAGCAGTATCAAGCGTTTTGGTATTAGATGTATCACCTGATTTTCCAACCACCATCTGGCTGTAAATATTGGTATGTCCTTTTATAAAAATTGCCTGGATACTTGCAGCCAGGATTGATACAATAATAAAGGCCGCCCATATTCTGCTTAATGCCATAAAAGAAGATTAAAAAAAACTAAGATAAGTGATTTGAAATTTTTGAGCTATATTTTTTAAGAAAGCCTTGAGCAAAGAGTTTTAAGCTATTGAAAGCTGAATTTAAAATTTCGGTTATTTGCCTGCCTACCGCCCAGATAGGTTTGTTTACTAAAGAAAGCTGAGAACATGAAGAGCCTTGAGATAATGAAAGCTGAGTCAAAATTCCAGTTATTTGTTTGTTTACTATGCCTTTCACACCGGCTCACCAATCATGATTCCCTGATGTGCATTTCAAAACCCGCAAGGTTGTCAACCTTCAACAACTTAATTTCAGATTTAAAAACTCCATCTGAAAGGTTGACAACCTTTAATCCAGAGCGACATTTTGAAACGTACCTGATCCCCTCCTCCCAGCAATTCAGTTAGTAAATATATTTATTCAGTTTGAATACTCTTTCAAAGTTTAGGCAATGCATCGCCTGTCAGCCTTTGAGGCTGTTTTGTATTTTCCAGTTTTCCTTTTTTGTGTGTACGTTATTTTTTGCGTGGTTA
>DASSHD010000065.1:0-3704 GCA_035693085.1 Hanamia sp.
AGGTTATCCACATTCTGATTAACCTGAATAGTTACAATTTTTAATAATAAAACTAATTCGATTCTGTACAAACAGTAATTATATTCGTTACACCGGAACGCCATTTATGAATATTAATTGGTTCCTTGTTTGATGCGCTCCGGATGATCACTTTTTTTGGTTGATTATTATTGGATGGATAAGAAAGATTTATATTAAAATGTAGAAGTATCAAGAAAGGGGTTGCAAAAACATCTTCAATAGTAAACAAAGAAATAATGCAGATTCCGCTTCTTTTTATTTTACTCCCTTCAGAATAAAGTCAATTTATTTCTCCCACTCCATCCACTACTTTCATTTCATAGCTTTCTGCATCAATATCAAATTGTTTTTTATAAGCAGATGCCGCTTCTGATAAAAAGGAAGATACGCTTTTTTCTTTTACAATATTGATGGTACAACCTCCAAAACCACCGCCCATAAGCCTTGCACCAATCACATCTTTATTTTCTTTCGCTACATCTACTAAAAAATCAAGCTCTTTACAACTGACTTCATACTTAATTTTTAATCCATCATGCGTTTCAAACATGAGTTTTCCAAAACCGGCAATATCATTTTCCTTTAAAAGTTTAGCGGCTTTTTTAGTGCGATAAATCTCTTCGACTACATACGAACATCTTTTGTAAACGATCTCACCCATTATTTTTTTAAATCCTAAAAGATCATCAGGATTTTCAATATCTCTGAAAGATTGGATATCCGATTCCTTTTGTAAAATCTTCAATCCTTTTTCACATTCTTTTCTCCTTTCGTTGTATGCTGATGACGCAAGCGAATGATGTACTTTGGTATTGATCAGTACAATCTGGTATCCTTCAATATCCAGAGGCACATATTCGTGAGTTATGTTTTTACAATCCAATAAGATAACTGTATCTTTTTTGCCCAACATGTTAGCATATTGATCCATGATGCCGCACTTTACATTAGGGAAATCATGTTCTGCACGCTGGCCGAGTAACGCCAGTTCTTTCCGGCTCATTTTAAAACTGAAAAGCTCATTCAATCCATAGGAAACACCTCCTTCCAAAGCTGCAGATGAAGATATACCGCCGCCGATAGGAATATCTCCGCCAAAAGCACAGTCAAATCCTTTAACGGGGAGTTTCAATTTTTGAAATTCATTTACTACTCCCAGCACATAATTTTTCCATCCATCCATCTTTTTTACTTCTGAAATTTTTAATGAAATGCTTCCATCAAAATCAACAGAATAAAAATTTATTTTCTCAGAATCATTTAATGCAATAGCAAAATAAATTCCTTTATCAATCGCGGCAGGCATTACAAAACCATCATTGTAATCTATATGCTCACCAATAAGATTGATTCTTCCCGGAGAATAAAAAAGGTGAGGGTCTCCTTTAAATTTTTTGCTGAAAGTGTCTTTTACTTTCAATGCAGTTTCATTCATTAAATTTTATTTAGGAGCTGAATTTTGTAAGAAGTTTTGAATAAGGCAGATTGTCCGGATTCGAGGGTAACTACTCCCATTCCGTTATTAAATCCATCCGGTGCACCACTGATATTTTCTATAGCTATACTTCTGCGATGTGGCGGCGTATATATCTGCAGGTAAGGATAAGATTCATCTGGCAAAAACTGAACTTCAATATTTTTTTCTACGTTTCTTAAAACACAAAGTGGCTGGCATTCCTGCGTGTCCAACGTAAAGCAATTATCTAAAAAGGTATCTCCCAGTTTTTCGATAGTAGAAAACTTTGTATAGTCAATTACTTTTTTTGTCGGAATCAGTTCGTTGTTAAATTCCACCATATTTTTTACCTGGAATTCTAAATACAGATCATCAATAGAATTCCCTAAAGCAAAATAAGGATGCCATCCATCCTGCATCGGAATTAAGCCTTCGTCTTTATTGATACATTGAGTGATTACAGTTAATTTATTTTCAGGTTCCAGTTTCCATGTTACGATGCAATCATAATTAAATGGATAGCCCGGGTCTTCTGCCCTGTATTCGTATTTCATAGTAACGGAAGCGCCGGATTCATTCGCAGTTTCAGATGTTACAACAAAGGCTTTATCATATAACAAGCCATGTAGTGAATGTTTTGCCGGTAATGATTTTTGAATAAAATATTCTTTTTTTCCAAAAATATATTTTCCGTTATTTAATCTGCATACAAATGGCGAAAGCTTACAACCCTTGTGCCCTTTTTCTTTCAGAAAATTTTTAAATTCTTCAAAAGATTCGTAGCTGTCTATTACATTGATTTGTTCCTTATTTCTCTCAACTACAAATTCGTGTAGCATTGCGCAACATGCAGGTAGAACGGCTGCGTAATTATTGGTGGTATCATTTTTTAAAATGATTTTTTCAAAACCGGCTTCTGATTTTTTTTGTATTGAAAACATGGCGTCAAATTACTGAAAACTTTTTAGTAATGAATATTTTTTTATCCTATAAAAGATTTAGTTACAAAATGTGATTTCAAAACCATTTTTTTAACTGAGAAAGAAAGATTTGTTATTTAGAATAATGGAAGAATGAATCCATTTCTGATACCGGAAAGGTTTATGAGAGTATTATATTACCCAAAATGATATATTTTATTGTGGACGTTTTTACCCAAAAAAGGCAAGCTGTGGCTTGCCTTGAATATTAATGAGATTTTCGTTCGTTCCATCTTTTTGTAAAACTCTTCCACCCTACTCCTATTTTCTTCTGTCTATTCATCATCATTAATATTTTGTATTTTAAGTGTACGATTGTTTAATGTCTATACGTAACTTTCTTCTCAGATCATCATTGTTTTCTTATTCTTATGCATTCTGCTATAAAGTTTCGTTTTAAAGTTTCTCATTTATTTTACCATAAAATCTATGCCAAAATAAAATCTGTGATCCGTGCATTAATTTATCTGATAATTTTTATCATTTATGATGTTATTTTGCAAATGAATTTGTTGGCGCATGCATTTTTATCGTTTGATGATCCTGATATTTTAACAGGCAATATGATAAGTGATTTTGTAAAAGGGAAAGCAAAATTTAATTACCCAAAGGCAATACAAAAGGGAATTTATTTACACCGCCTAATAGATACTTTTACCGACAATCATAAATCAACAGCAAAAGCAAAAGAATTTTTCAGGCCACACTATCGCCTATACTCTGGTGCCTTTGTAGATATTGTATATGACCATTTTCTGGCCATTGATGATAAACAATTTAAAGAATACAATGGGCTTGAAAATTTTACGCATATCACTTATCATCTTCTCGATACCGAAACTTCCTGGTTTCCCTTTCCTTTCCAAAGTATGTTTCCTCACATGAAAGCACAAAACTGGCTATATAATTACAGGCTGAAAGAAGGAATTAAAAACAGTTTTGGGGGTCTTGTCAGACGGGCTGTCTATTTATCCGAATCAGATGCCGCTTTTAAAATTTTTGAAGAAAATTATGAAAGTCTTAGGAATTGTTATGTCACTTTTTTCCCTGAACTTAAGTCTTATACTTTTGAAAAGTTAAGCAATCTCTTAGCTGAATAAATCCATCTATATTTGCAAATCAAAAAACATTATGAAACGCCTTATTGTAATAATTTTATTTTTTCTTTCCTTTACTGCATATACACAAAAAGTAGTTTCTCAAATCCCTCTGCTTGATAAATCGCCAATGGATATGAGTTATTATCC
>DASSHD010000066.1:0-15227 GCA_035693085.1 Hanamia sp.
AAAAAACTGAAGGGAAATAAAGTGAATTTGTTGCTTCACTGTCATGAATATACAAGCCCTGAAAATTATAACGACATGTGGCTGGTGCAAAAAATGCATAAAATGGAAACAAAAATGTACCCTGTTTCTTATGTGTGGATATCACATACCAATGAAGTGCGGCTGGAGCAATTTAAAAAAGATCATGATTTAGAAAATGTAAATAAAAATATTTTTCATGTCATGCCAAATTACCCTTCCAGATCATGGTCATCTTTTAAAACTGATTTTGGTAGTACCGATAAAACGAGAATTGTATTTGTAGGTTCATTGGGGTATGATAACATGTATTTACAGGAGACTGTAGATTGGGTTGAGCTAAATAAAGATTGTTTCTCACTGGATATTTATGCATATAATATTGATAAAAAAGCCAAAAATCTTTTAGATTCAATAAATAACAATTGTATCAACCATTACCAGGGTTTTGATTATAAGGAATTACCCTTCATTCTCAAAAAGTATGACATAGGTTTGGTATTGTATAAGCCCTATAATTTCAACCACGTCAACGGTGTTTCGAATAAAGTTTTTGAATATTTAGCATGTGACCTTGATGTCTGGTTTCCGAAGGATAATACATATATGTTGTCCATGGTGAGAGAGAAGTCTTATCCAAAAATATTAGGTTTGGATTTTACAAATTTACCTGGGTTTGATTTTAAAAATGCTTTAAAAAGAGACGGCATGGATTACCATTCTGATAATTTTTTTTATGAAACTATTTATAAAGAAATTTATGAAAATATGGCCACAGATTCTAAATAAAATAAAAACCTCTGTTTGAAAAGAATACGGATTGTGAATATGGTCATTTGTAAATTACCTAATGCAGGTTTGGGAAATCAGTTATTTCCTTTAATGAGAGCCTATACTTTTGCATATCTCAATAAATTACCTGTCATGGTTTTGAATTATCATCAGATAAAACCAGGCCCATGGATACGGGGTGAAAAAAACAAGAGAAATTATAAGGGCTTTTTTGTTTTTGAAAAAAATATTATTTCATTAGGCTGGGATAATTTGAAGTTAAAAAGCATTTATAAAACAGCGATTATAGAACCAGAGATAAAAGTAATTGAAACAGATAAGGCAATTGCCAATTCTTTTTTATTTAAAGAAATCCCTCATTACTCAAGTCGTTTCAATGGATTAAAAGAGAACAGGGATTTGGTAATCCAATTATTACGTAAACTGGTAAAGCCTGAAAATAAAGAGAAGTTAAATCAATTAACGGATCCTGTAATTGGAGTGCACATTCGTATGGGTGATTTCAGAAAATTGAAAGAAGGCGAAGAATTCGGAAAAATGGGAACTGTTCGAACACCGGAAGATTATTTTATTAACACTATTAATGACATCCGGAAACTACATGGTTCAGAATTGCCGGTTAGTGTATTTACGGATGGTTTAAAAAAAGAGCTTCCGGGTTTGTTTAAATTGAAAAATATCACGCTTATAGAGGGAAATAAGGATCTGGTTGATTTGCTTTTACTGAGCAGAAGTAAAATTATAGTAACTTCAGCAAGTAGTACTTTTAGCTATTGGGCTGCCTTTATTTCGGATGCGGCCATAATTATGCATCCAGGCTATACCGGTATAAAAATAAGACCTGAAAATGTTTGGAATGCAATGTATGAAGGAGCTTTTGACGGAAGAAATAATCAACTTATAAAATTTATAAAATCAATTGAAAAGTAAGCAATAGGATTATTAAACTATGAAAACACTCTTCAATGTAAAAATTAACTGGGGCTTTTATATAATTACGCTGATTTTAATAAAGTTAGTTTTTTATGATATGGGCTTATTTAGTTTTATAGCCATAGCCATAACACTACACCAGTTTTTATTATTATTTTATTCTGTCGGCGCGGTGATTCCTATACGTTACCTCGCAGGCTCTTTTATGTGCCTGCAGATGCTTTTAGGCCCTGCAATTGCGTATAATGGAGCTGATGCATTTCAGAGTCTTGAATACCAAATGAGGATTCCTGAAATGGAATATTTTATGTATGCCATACCTGCAGTTTCTTTATTCATTGTGGGTTTACATATTACCGCAGGAAAACTTAAAGGAGAAATTTTGGACAGGCAGGAGATTGCCAGGTTCATTGACAATTCGGGAAACCTTCCTTATATTTTCATTGCGGCAGGGTTTTTATCCTCCTATGTCTCCGGTTATTTCGGCGCTGAGTTAGGCTTTGTTTTTTATCTGATAAGCGGTTTTAAATTTATCGGATTGTTTATGCTGCTTTTAGGTACCCGGCAATTAAAAACCTGGGTATTAATACTTGTTTTTGGTTCCATTCTGGTCTCTACATTACAGAAGGCTATGTTTCATGATCTGCTGACCTGGCTTATTATGCTGGGCGCTGTACTGGCTATAAAATATAAACCAAGCCTTGCTTATAAAACAATTGGAGCGCTTTCTTTTATTTTACTGGCGGTTATTATCCAACAGGTGAAAGGGGATTACCGTACCATAGCCTACACAGGCGAAGATGGCGGTGCCGGCTTCGAATCTTTTCAGCGAGTCATTGAAAAAAAAGATGCAAATAATACATTGTTTTCCGGCGCTTCATTAGCCAAAGATAACCTGAGAATTAACCAGGGATATATATTGACCAATATCATGATAACGGTGCCTGATAAAATACCCTTTGAGCACGGAAGTGAGTTGATGAAAATACTGGAGGCTGCATTTCTTCCCCGAATCATTGCACCTAATAAATTAAATGCCGGTGACCGGACCATTTTCACCAAATATACCGGTCTTTTTCTACGTCCGGGTACATCCATGGGATTAGGTTCTCTGGGGGATGCTTATATCAATTTCGGTATTTTTGGCGGTTGTATATTTATGTTCTTTTTAGGATTGGCTTTCAGCGTAGTTTTGAACGGTTTCTATAAATTCAGTAAGTACTATCCTTTTATATTACTATTTACACCATTGGTATTTTATTACCCGATACGTCCGGACTGCGAATTACAAACTTCGTTGGGGCATTTGGTTAAATCCTGTATGTTGATTTACTTGTTGGTTCTATTCTGGAAGAAGGACTTAAGTAAAGTGATGAATAAAAAACAGAAAATTCTATCAGAAGCTACGTCAATTCCTAAATTGAGTTAATAGAATGTGGAAATATTTTATATTTTGATTTTTTTCATTCGGTAAATAATGAAATCATTTAGACAAATTGGACAAAAATTATCAACTGATAATAAGCTCGGGAAATATCTAACAAGAAAGAGCATGAACCTTATTTTCCGGGGTTCTGCAGCTTATTGGGAAAACCGCTATCGCAAAAATGGTAATTCAGGAAACGGCTCTTATGGGAAAAATGCAGATTATAAAGCAACGATATTGAATCAATTTGTTGTTGAAAATAATATTTCAACAGTGATAGAATTGGGTTGTGGTGATGGGAATCAATTAAAACAATTCCGGTTTTCTTCTTATATCGGGTTGGATGTTTCTGAAACTGCAATCAGGAAAAGTATCCAAATATTTGAAAATGATCTTTCAAAAAGATTCTTATTATATGACCAGGATGCTTTTGTAAATAATAAAGATTTATTAATTGCAGAATTGGCTTTATCGCTTGATGTGATCTATCATTTGGTAGAAGACAAGGTTTTTGAAACTTATATGCATCGTTTATTTTCTGCATCCTCCAAACATGTTATCATTTATGCATGGGATGTAGAGGAAGCTGCAAGGTACCATGTGAGGCATCGCAAGTTTACCGTTTGGATAGAAAAGAATATTCCCGATTTCCAATTAATAGAATTAATTCGTAAAGAGGGCTTTTGTGACTTTTTTATTTATAGCAAACAGTGAGTGGTCGGCACTGAAAGAAAACACCGGGGTTGCAGGAAGCTCTTTTTATACGTCATTGCGAAGAGCCAGATTAATCCTCTTCCGGTACTTAAATATCATGGCAATGAAGCAATCTGTTCATTGCTAAGACAAGGTATAGGATTCTATTTCATATTCATGAGATCGCCACGATGCAAAGAGATTCATTTTAATTTGGTGTTTAATCATGCACCTCGCAATGACGATTAAAGTTGATGATTCTGCTTCATATTGAGGAGATTGCCACGGCGCAAAGAGATTCATTATGTGCGTCATTGCGAAGAGCCAGATTAATCCTCTTCCGGTACTTAAATATCATGGCGATGAAGCAATCTGTTCATTGCTAAGACAAGGCATCAGGATTCTATTTCATATTCATGAGATTGCCACGGCGCAAAGAGATTCATTTTAATTTGGTGTTCAATCAAGCACCTCGCAATGACGATTAATAAATCATGACCAAAATCTTCATCACTATTCCCTGGTTCCTTCCCGCATTTCGTGCGGGAGGCCCTATACAATCTATTGCCAACCTGGTTAAGGAATTCCATGAGGAAGTAGAATATTTGATCTTTTGTGGAGATACCGATCTCAATGGCGCTGAACTGGGAAATATTGAAACCAATAAATGGACACCATTTAATGAACATACCCGGGTATGGTATGCAGGGCCTGAGAAAATAAGCAATACTTTAGTAAAACAGGTAGAAATACAAAAACCTGATTTACTTTTTATTATTGGTCTTTATTCCTGGTATTTTAATATAGTGCCGATGATATTTTGTAAGGGACCAAAAAAAATCCTTTCAACAAAGGGAATGTTGCATCCCGGAGCTCTATCTCAAAAAAAATGGAAGAAGAAAATCTACCTGCAACTTTTTAAATTATTGGAATATCACCACAAAATAAGTTTTCATGCCACAGATGAAGAAGAAAGTAAATATATAAGCAATTATTTTGAAAAGGTTCCCAATGTGTTTGTTGCCGGGAATTTTCCTAAGAAGATTGGTTTGCTGCCTGTACTGCAAAAAGAAACGGGCAACCTAAAATTATTAACCATTGCGCTTATAAGTCCGATGAAAAATATCTTATTGGTTTTGCAGGCGTTAGAAAAGGTTGTTGGCAATATTACTTATGATATTTACGGGCCCATAAAAGACGAGGAATATTGGGATAAGTGCAAGGAAAAAATAAAAATACTGCCTGAAAATATTTCAGTAATTTATCATAAAGAAATAGAGCCGGAAAAAGTAAAAGATGTTCTTTTGAAATCACATGTTTTTATTTTGCCGAGCAAAAGTGAAAATTTCGGGCACGCTATTTATGAAGCCTTATCAGCCGGTCGTCCGGTGATAACAAGTAGGGCCACACCATGGAATCATTTAGAGGAAGGAAGTGCAGGAATTAATGTGTCAACAAATGATTATGAGGAGCTTATAAAAGCTATTGATTTTTATGCGTCAATGGATTCAGAAGCGATGGGAAAGTGGAGTAGGGGGGCATTTGATTATGCTGAGAAAGCGGTAGATATAGAGAAGATTAAGGAGGAATATAGAGAGATGTTTGCTCTTCAAAAGGCTTACCCTTCGACAGGCTCATGGTGACACAAAGGAGGATCGCTCTCGTCATCCTTCGACAGGCTCAGGGTGGCAAAGGGGGCATCATTTGTCGTATGTTGAAACAGGAGTAGAATGTCAGCCTGAGCCTGTCGAAGGCGGGTTTGAGAGGAGTAATAGTTCAAAAGTTAAATAGCTTTATTTATTTAATACCAGGTTGAGTTTGTCGAAGGAAAGCTTAAAAGAAATTAAAGTTTATTATTTTGCAGGTGCCGTGGGGTTCTAATCAGGTTTAGAAATATTAGCATGAAACAAGGTCATCATTATTATGTTTACATACTTGAATGCAGCGACAAAAGTTATTATACAGGGGTAACTAATAATTTAGAAAGAAGATTGTGGGAGCATGAAACATGTTTTAATCCCGGATGTTATACTTGTAAAAGGAGGCCGGTAATATTGAAATATTGTATTCATCTCACTGATATAAAACAGGCCATAGCATGGGAGAAGCAAATTAAAGGATGGTCAAGGAAAAAGAAAGAAGCACTTTTTAAGGATGATTGGGAGGAAATAAAAAGACTATCAAAAAATTATACTGAGTATCCACGTAACCCGCCTTCGACAAGCTCAGGCTGACACCCTTTGTCTTCCTTCGATGGGCTCAGGCTGACAAAGAACTCAGGATGACATGCTTTATAATCACTTAAAATAAAAAACTATCGAACTCTTCTCATTGCGAAAAAATTATCTACTCATTTACCTCCTGAAATTTGGAGGTATATTCTGCTTATGCTATTTCGGAACATTGGCTGTTATTGGTATTGCAGCGCCGGGAGGATGGTATAGTCCCTTTGTAGCCAAATACCTGGATTATGTAAGCTGGATAAAACATTCACTTATATGGGCCACCGGATATATTTTGTCGGTTTTCAACATCAGCACGCAAAAAGAGCCTGGTTTTATGATCAGGTTTACGGGTGGAAGAGGCGTAATTATTGCAATGAGTTGTGTGGGATACGGAGTCTATAGTTTCTGGATCGCCTTTGTAGCAGCGAATAAAGGAAAACTTATTAAAAAGTTTCTTTGGATTTTTTTTGGTGTTCTGGCTTTATGGTTCATCAATGTGATCCGTATTACTTTATTCCTTACTTCTATTAACAAAGGCTGGCCTATGCCGTTTGGTATAGATCATCATACCTGGTTCAATATATTCGCTTACCTGCTGATATTTATTATGATCTGGTTTTATGACAGGAGCTTTAGTAATGTTAAATAGAGAATGAGAATCTTTACTATTTGTTTGCCTGCCGACCGACAGGTTGGTTTGCTGTAAATAAAAAATTGGAATTGTTATTATTTGTTCGTTTACTGTAAATGTATTCGTTTATTATAAATGGAAAACAAAAATCGAAAAACTGACTGATGGTTATTTTAGGAATTAATGCGTACCATGCTGATTCTTCTGCAGCTATTTTTGTGGGTGGCCAGCTCGTTGCAGCTATTGAGGAAGAGAGATTCAGAAGGATAAAACACTGGGCGGGATTTCCACAAATGGCAATATTGTTTTGTTTGAGAGAAGCGGGAATTGGTTTTGAGAATGTAGATTATTTTGCTATAGGACGCGATCCAAAAGCAAAATTTTCCAGGAAATTATTTTATCTTATTAAAAATCCGTCAGGAAGTTTTTCTGCAGTAAAAAAGCGACTGGAAAACTCAAAGAAAGTTGCTACTCTCGAAAAAGAATTATCAGAAATATCCGGTTTATCGCCGGATATTTTTAAAAATAAGATTAGGCAGATAGAGCATCATCGCAGCCATTTGGCATCTGCATTTTTTGCATCTTCTTTTGAAGAAGCGGCATGTGTTTCAATAGACGGCTCGGGAGATTTTACTACTACGATGATCGGTATAGGAAAAGACAATGAAATTGAAGTTTTGGATTCAGTTGATTTCCCACATTCAATAGGAATTTTTTATACCGCGTTTACCCAGTTATTAGGGTTTCCTCATTACGGTGATGAATATAAAGTGATGGGGATGGCCCCTTATGGCGAAGCAAAATATGTTGATAAACTGGAAAGGATTATTCATCTTACGAATGATGGATTGTTCAGATTAAATCTCGATTATTTCAGAAATGGAACCGAAGGGGTAATCTCTTACGGAGAAGATCATATCCCTGTGGTGCAGCCAATGTATAGTAATAAGATGATTGAACATTTTGGTTTGCCACGGAAAAAGGAAGAGGCACTATCCCAATATCATAAAGACCTTGCAGCTTCTGTGCAAAAAATTACCGAGCTAACTATTTTCCATGTTTTGGAGAGCTTGCAAAAAAGAACCGGTTTGAAAAATCTTTGTCTTGCCGGAGGTGTAGCACAGAATAGTGTTGCTAATGGCAAAATAAAAACAAACACTTCTTTTCAGAATATTTATATTCCTTCAGCAGGACATGATGCGGGGATAGCTATGGGCGCTGCATTATATGTACAATATCAAATTTTGAAAAAAGAAAGGATGCCGCCTTTACTTACTGCATACACAGGAAGTTATTTCAGTAACGAAGAAATAAAATCCATTCTTTGTGCTAAAAAAGTAGTTTTCAAAGAATATAAAGATGATATCTTGTTTGATAAAATTACGGATTGTATCATTAACGGCGGAGTAGTAGGATGGTTTACCGGGCGTGCTGAATTTGGTCCAAGAGCTTTAGGGGGGCGTTCGATTGTTGCTGATCCCCGGAGAACGGATGCTAAAGAAATCCTGAATCTTAAGATAAAAAGAAGAGAAAGCTTTCGCCCTTTTGCGCCTTCCATTTTGAAAGAATATGTTTCTGAATATTTTGAGATGACTGATGATGTTCCTTTTATGGAAAAAGTTTTTCAAATAAAGGAATCAAAAAGGGAAAAAATACCTGCCGTAACACATGTTGATGGAAGTGGAAGATTACAAACTGTGGATCAAAATGTTTCCCCAAGATACTATCAACTCATAAAAGCATTCCAGGGAAAAACCGGTGTCCCCATTTTGCTGAATACTTCCTTTAACGAAAATGAACCAATTGTGAATTCGCCGGAAGACGCGCTGAACTGTTATTTAAGAACAAGTATGGACATGTTGGTAATGGAAAATATAGTAGTTTCCAGAGAATAATAATCTGACCAGTGTTAAATTATCAGATAAATATTATAATTATTGGATACTTAATAAAAAAAATATTATCTTTAACTTCTTTTTAGAAAATTGAAATAAGAGATTTAGGAATTGTTGTATTAAAGAACTGTACTAAATTTATTTAATCCTAACTGACTGCATGAAAGTTTCCATCATTACAGTAACTATGAATTCTGAAAAGTATCTTTCAGACTGTATCGAATCAGTTCGAAAGCAGAACTATAAAGATATTGAACATATTATTATAGATGGAAAATCTACAGACCTGACTTTACAAATAATTGAGAATAACTCAAATTATATCTCTTACTGGATTTCAGAAACTGACAGAGGCATGTATGATGCTATTAATAAAGGCCTAAAAGTGGCCACAGGAGATGTTGTAGGTGTTCTGAACAGTGATGACATGTTTGCTTCTGCAGATGCAGTAAGGAGCATTGTTGATTGCTTTGAAACTTTCAATACCGATTCTGTTTATGGCAATTTAGTCTATATAGATCCAAATAATTCGCAAAAAATAATCCGCTACTGGAAGGGGACAACTTATAAAAGATTCCGTTTCAAATATGGCTGGATGCCCGCTCACCCTACTTTTTATATTCGCCGCAAATTAATAGAGCAATATGGTGGATATGAGAATCATTATTTCACAGCAGCCGATTATGAATTTATGGCACGTTATCTTTATTTGCATAAAGTGAGTTCTCAATTTCTTGATGCCATGCTTGTAAAAATGCGGAATGGAGGTATTAGCAATGGGAATTTAAAAAGCAGGATTCGCGCCAATCGCCGTGATTTTCTTGCCATGAAAAAAAATAAAATACCTTTTCCATTCATAGTCTCCATACTGAAGCCTATTATAAAACTTCCTCAATATAATAGTTCCTATGCTAAGCAATATGCCATCAATAATAAGGAAGAAAACTTCTTCAAAATGCCGCTTACTTATTTAAACGCCGACTGATAAATTCATAGATTTGCAGAATGAGTATTTTTCAACCTCAAAAAAAAGTACCCGCATACCCCCGATTCTCATGGCTTTCTCAGGATATACATTCCCATATTTTGCCTGGCTTAGACGATGGATCTCCAGATGTGGAAACATCACTTCAATTGTTACAGTCATTGTCTGATGAGGGTATCACTAAGTTCATTTGTACACCACATATCATTGGTGACATGTATCATAATAATCCACAGACCATCAATGATGCATTAGCCCGGCTAAAAAAAGCAGTATATCAGAATGGAATGGGGGTAGAGATAAGCGCAGGAGCGGAATATATGCTGGATGATCATTTCATGGAATTGCTCCGCAACAAAGAACCATTGATGAGGCTAACGAAAAATTATATTCTTACTGAACTTTCTTATTCTACTGCGCCCACAAGGCTGGAAGAAATATCTTTTGAGATCAATATCAATAATTACCTTCCTCTAATGGCACACCCTGAACGTTATTCATATTACCATAAGAATTATGAAGCTTATTCCCGCTTAAAAGAACTGGGGTTTTTACTCCAGGTAAACCTTCTTTCTCTTACCGGCTACTATGGGAAAAATGTAGCCAAAGTTGCCAAATATATTATAGAAAATAATCTAGCCGATTTTGTAGGTACTGACCTACACCATTTCAATCATCTGAAAGTATTGACAGATAGCAAATCCATTGAAATTTTTGAAAAATATCTTGGAGATAAAATTTATAATACATTTGAATAAACGGTTGGTTCGTCTGGCGTCAGAAAGTCATATTTTCATGCATGGTAAAAAATTTAAGATAGCATTCTTGCTATAATAAAAAATCTTTCTTCAAAATACGCTGTGCCGAGCTTCGTCCCGACCACTATCATGGTATCTTAGTCTAATGACCTTTGTTACCGTTCGTCTCACTAATAATAGCGGTCGGTACGCCTGGCGTCAGACCGCGGTCATAATTTTATACACAACAAGCAGACCGCGGATATAGTTTCAGCCATTGCAAAAAATTTAAGATTGCCTTTTCCTAAAAGAAAATTCTTCTTAAACCCCGGTCCGGCCTCACATACTGACCGCTACATTAATTTTTCCGAAATTTGCTTAATTATTTTTTCAGCACATCAGTATATTAGCACATCAACCCAATGAAACATCTAAAGTCTTTAAATAAATATTTCTGGAAATACAGATGGCTGTTTTTCCTGGGAATCATATTTACTGTCTTGTCTAATTATTTCAGAATTTTAGCTCCGCAGGTTACTAAATATGTTCTAAATACAGTAGAAATAAGTTTAACTCATAATGACCATTCTGTAAGTAAAAAGAATACTACTCATTACGATCCTCTTGTAAATATATTTGTCCAAAAACTTAAAAGTGATGATGCGTCCTATAAAAGGAAAATTCTCTTTTCAGGTGTTATTCTTTTAGTTCTTGCTCTTATCAGCGGACTGTTCATGTTCCTGATGCGGCAAACTATAATCGTAATGAGCCGGCACATAGAATACGAGCAGAAGAATGAAATATTCAACCACTATCAAAAATTGGATTCTCATTTTTACAAAACACATAATACTGGTGATTTGATGAACCGCATATCGGAGGATGTAAGCCGGGTGCGGAGTTACGTAGGCCCTGCAGTGATGTACCTGATCAATCTTGCTGCTACTATTGGCTTTTCGGTTACTTATATGCTTAATGAGAATAAAGAGCTTACCCTGTATGTGCTGGCTCCGTTGCCCATTTTGGCGTTCACTATCTATTATGTAAACACAATCATTAATCGTAAAGCTGATAAGATACAATCACTCCTTTCTGATCTTACTACCAATGCACAGGAATCTTATTCAGGTATCAGAGTTATTAAATCTTTTGTGCAGGAAAGAACGATGCTGGGGTTTTTTGATAAAAATAGCGAAGATTACAGAACTCATTCCATCTCTCTTGCTAAAACCGAAGCTATTTATTTTCCATCCATGGGCTTGCTGATAGGATTGAGCACATTGCTCACTATTATGATCGGTGGTATCTATGTAATTAACGGCAGCATCAGTATAGGAGTGATAGGAGAATTCATTATGTATGTATTATTACTCACTTTCCCGGTAAGCGCTATCGGATGGACAGCCAGTATGATCCAGCGGGCGGCTACATCACAGCGACGCATAAACGAATTCCTGCACACGAAGCCTACAGTGGAAAATGAACCTCATGCAAAAGAAGTAATTCTAGAGGGAAATATTGAATTTAAAAATCTGGATTTTATTTATCCGCATACAGGTATTCATGCAATTAAAAACTTTTCTCTCAAAATACATAAAGGTGAAAAAGTAGCGATAATTGGAAAAACCGGATCAGGAAAATCCACAATAGCCCAATTGATGTTGAGAATGTATGATTCACAAAGCGGATCTATTTTCTATGACGGTATTAACATTAAAGAGATTGATTTGAAATCTCTCCGTTCTCAGATAAGTTATGTGCCGCAGGATGTATTTTTATTCAGTGATTCCGTTGAAAATAATATTGGTTTCGCCTTACAAAAAACACAGATAGATGAAGTGATAAAAGCAGCATCGAACGCGGCGGTGGCAACGGAAATTGGTCTTTTCCCCGGTAAATATCAAACAATGATAGGTGAGCGTGGTGTTACACTAAGCGGGGGACAAAAACAAAGAATTTCAATTGCGCGCGCGCTGATCAAAGATCATGAGATCACTGTTTTTGATGATTGCCTGAGTGCAGTGGATGCCAAAACAGAGAATGAAATTATCTCCAGTCTTTACGAGTATCTCCACCAGAAAACTGCCATTATCATTACACACAGAATTTTTTCTTTATTTAATTTTGATAAAATAATTGTTTTGCAGGATGGGGTTATTGCTGAAAAAGGCACTCATCATTCGTTACTTGAAATGAATGGATTATATGCTGAAATGTACCGCCGCCAACAGGAAGAAGAAAAGAAAACGGTTCATTAATTATTTACTACTGCGTATTTATTTTGTCAATTCAAAAACAATTTTATCTTTGTCTCTCTAAAAAAGGTATTATAAATAAATAAAAAAAATAAAAAAGTGGCGTACGAAAATAATGACAAAAAGATGGAAAGCGTTTACAGTCAGCGTATCAGGGCAGGCAAGCGCAGAACTTATTTCTTCGATGTAAGAGAAACTCGTGGTAATGATTATTATTTAACCATCACTGAAAGTCGTAAAAAATTTAATGAGGATGGATACGACAGGCATAAGATCTTTTTGTATAAAGAAGATTTTAACAAGTTTTTGAAAGGAATGACTGAGGCGATAGATTATGTAAAAACGGAACTAATGCCTGACTTTGATTTTGACACTTTTAATCATGAGAACTCGGAAAACTATGAAGGAAGTTCCCATGAAGCCAAAAAAGAACCAGAAAAAATACCAGATGAAAAAGAGAATAGCTCTCCTGCTCCCGAAACATCTGAAGACAAAAATATACCTGTTACCAATAGTACCCCTCCTGCATCGGAAGAAACAAAAGCGCCGGATGAACCAGCAAATCCTACTCAACACGAAGAAGTAGATAAATGGTAAAATAAAATTTTATAAATATTCTTAAAAAAATCCTCTCAATTTATTTGAGAGGATTTTTTTTGAACATAGTTCAGTTATTTGCCACTTCTGTGCGCAGCAGTCTTACGTATGGTTCTCTTTTATTTAACGGCTATGGGAATCTTACCGCCTTTTTAATATGTATTCATCTGATTGGGCGTATTTTTTAAAAATTCAGAAATCCCTTTCTTATCTGAAAATTTATTACTATGGTAGTTACGATTTAGAAATCGGCTGAAGGCTTTTGAAGATCATTTAATATAATCTTATAAAAATCTCTTTGCATTTGGAAGTACTGGTTAATATATTATTGGTTGGTTCGGTTACTTTACCGAATATTCTAATAGTTCGGCTACTTATACGAACTCTGGTAAAATTCGGCTATTTACACGAATTTGAAAATAGTTTGTATATTTACCTTCTAAATTAATTATTGGTTATGGCTGTCAGGGCGGTACTTACCGGAGATATTGTAAACTCTACAAGGTTAGGGAAAGCTAATGAAAGAAAATTATTGAGGATACTGAAACAGATATTAGATTCCGGCCTGTTTGAGTTTTACCGCGGCGATAGTTTTCAGGTTTATATGAAAGCTCCAAAAGACGCTTTCCGCATTGCATTGCAGTGTCGTACCGCAGCCATAAACATACCGTTGGAGGATGAAACAATATCATCAGACGTAAGAATAAGTATCGGTATCGGAAAGATTACAACTCCTGTAAAAAATTTGGGATCAGCGAAGGGCGAAGCATTTCTTTTGTCAGGAAGGGCTTTTGATGAAATGGCAGCTTCTGACACGAGACTTTCTATCGTTACTTCCAATAAATTGGCGAATGAGGGCTTGCAGGTGATTTCGGATTACACCAATTCTATATTTAAGACAATGACAAGCAAACAGGCCGAGGTGATTTTTGAATTATTAAATGGCAAAACACAACTGGAAATTGCAAAGAAATTTAAAAGAACAAAAAGTACTATCAGCCAGCATGTGAGCGCAGGCAAATGGAATGAAATTGAAAAGCTTTTGAAACAATATGAAAACATTATCAATCAATTAATATGATTATTGAATCCATTTGGCTTACTAAGCTTGTATTAGCTCATCTTACGACTGATTTTATTTTACAACCGAAATCATGGGTGATATCGAGAAATAAAAAGCATTTTGCTTCATCCGGATTATATCTGCATGGAATTGTTACGGGATTGATTGCATGGATTTTGATTGGTTGGCAATACTGGCTGATCGCGTTAATAATCTGGGTAACACATACCTTAATTGACGGATGGAAATCGTATCAAAAAAATAACGTTACATTTTTTTTGATTGATCAAACGTTGCATCTGGTAATTATTATTGGATGCTGGTATTTTACTTTTATCAATTGGAGTGAAGTACAAACTGCCTTTCATCAAATTGATGTTAAACCGTCCTTTTGGAAGACTTTAGTTGCCTTTATATTTTTAACAACACCATCAGGAATACTCATAGGCCAGATGACTAAAAAATGGCGTGATAAAATAGAAAATGCAGAGAGCCTTGCCAATGCCGGAAAATGGATTGGAATTGTAGAACGAATTATCATTTTGATATTTGTGATGCAAAGCCAATATTCAGCTATTAGTTTATTGGTAGCAGCAAAAGGGATCATTCGCTTTAATGAGAAAGACAGGCTGGAAATAAAAACGGAATACCTGGTAATTGGTACCTTGTTGAGTATTGGCCTGGCAATTGTAATCGGTATGGCAATTAAGTTATAATGTGTAAAATGGTTTAAAGGTTCGCTACTTTTTTCAGGGAAGGACTATGTCTTTTCATTTTTAAAGAAAGAACGACAATTACAGTAAACAAACTTTTATTCCGGATTCTTATTTTAATGAATGTAGCTATCGGAGTTTTATCTTAATTCAACACCTCAAAGACCATCATTGGTTCAGTCTTATTTTTTAATTTTACTTCTCCCACTTTATTACAGATAAAAGATTCTTTTACTTTTAAATAAGAAGTTTCATTGATAAGAA
>DASSHD010000067.1:0-6857 GCA_035693085.1 Hanamia sp.
TACATTTCCCCAATACCTTTCAGGTTATCATTGGTAGTTACATATTGATAGATCAAAAGAGACAAAGCCATAATGCTTGCCAACCCTGTGGATAAACCAATAATGTTTACAGCGCTGAAGAGTTTATTTTTTACTAATTGCCGCCAGGCGGATTTGAAATAATTTTTAAACATAGCTTATTATTTTAAAGATTATTATTTTGTATTTTTGGGAACGATAAAAATAAAAAATTATGGAAAGGATAGTACTTGAAGTAGATGAAGCAACCGCAAAAAAATGGCGGAAAGCTTCTCCTAAAATAAAGGGGCAGCTTGAAAGAAATATTGAAAAACAAATAGAAATTCTTTCCCGTGGCGTGAAAGAGGATGAATTTTTTGCCCTGCTTGATAGAATCAGTGACAAGGCAGTGAAAAACGGCCTTACAGAAGAAATCCTGGAAAAATTGCTGAATGAGGAATAATTTATTTGTTATTGATACCAATACATTAGTTAGCGCTTTTATATTCAGATATTCCAACCCAAGGAAAGCGTTTGAAAAGGCAGTGAAAGAAGGAGAAGTTTTTGCAAGCCTTAAAACATACAATGAATTCAGTGAAATTTTATTACGACCAAAATTTGATAAGTATATTTCTCCGGAAGAAAAGTTATTAGCTTTAAAGGAGTTCAAAGAACTTGCGGTATTTAGTGAAATATCAGAGACTATTACTAAATGCCGGGATCCAAAAGATGACAAATTCCTGGAATTAGCAGTTTCTGTAAATGCTTCCTGCATTATCACCGGTGATAAAGATCTTCTTGTTCTGCATCCGTTTCGTAATATTCCCATATTAACTGCTGTTGATTTTTTGAATAATTTTTGAGCTATCAATTTTCGTTTATCATATCCATTATAATATTTTAAAGCGTTACAGTACAGTAGATCAACAAATAATAAAGTTTCCTATTCACGGCGCCCGGTACCGTTCGGTTAAGCATTCACCAGCATACTCATTGTACTTTCAAACTTCCCAAAGTCCCCTTTAGGGGATTTAGGGGTTTATTCACTTCTCAAACTATCCACCGGATTCGCTACCGCCGCCTTTACCGCCTGGAAACTAACCGTTATCAGAGCAATCAAAATTGCTGTAAGTCCGGCGATCACAAACACCCACCAACTTATATGAATGCGGTATGCAAAACTTTGCAGCCATTTGTTCATCGCCCACCAACCGGCAGGAAATGCGATAAGCGCTGCAATCAATACTAATTTTAAAAAATCTTTTGAAAGCATGGCCCATACATTAGAAACGGATGCACCCAATACTTTCCGGATGCCAATCTCTTTGGTACGCTGTTCTGCAGCATAAGTTACCAGGCCAAAAAGACCAAGACATGCGATTAAGATTGCAAGAATTGAAAAGGTGATGGAAAGTCCGGCCATTTTTTGTTCGGCCTGGTAGGTTTTATTGAAGTCATCGTCCATAAAAGAATACTTAAAGGGCTGGGCGGGCGCCACCTTTTGATAAATCTGTTGAATAGAGGAAATAAGATTGTTGATGTGTGCCGTGTTGATCCGAAAGGCGATACTTCCATTTTGATGAGATAATAATAATACCAGCGGAGTAACCACATTATGCAAAGAATTAAAATTAAAATTTTTAACTACGCCAATTATATGATATTTCGTAAGGTCTGTTGAAGGATAATTCTTCATATAATAAAGCGGTTCGTTCAGTACATCTTTGTTCCCAAGCATCTTTGCAAAAGCTTCGTTGATGATAATGGCCGAAGAATCGGTTGGGAAATCTTTTGAAAAATTTCTTCCCTGAACCATTGTCATCCCGAGTGTAGGAATATAGTGTTCATCAATTCCCCAGATTTGTGTACTTATTGCATTTTTAGTATCACTGGTAGGTGTCGGGAAAAAAGGGCTATTGTTACGCCAGCCTGCAGTTGGCAAATAGCCGGTCATCGTTGCATTTTGCACACCACTAAGTTTAAGTGCTTCGTCTTCAAAAACTTTTGCTTCATTGCCCAGGGCATCCGTATTTTTTATAATTAATACATGATCTCTGTTGTACCCGATATTTTTATTATGAATATAATTGAGCTGTGAGTAAATAACCAGTGTACCAATAATGAGAAAAATAGAAATGGCAAATTGAAAAACTACAAGGCCGCTACGCAACCAGCCGGTTTTAAAACCAGCGGCTATCTTGCCTTTCAGCACGGCTACCGGTTTAAAAGAGGAAAGGTAAAATGCAGGATATATACCCGCCAGAAGGCCAACAATAATTACTAAAAATATCAAGGACGGCAACATCCACGAAGTAAAAAATGCGTGCATGGTTAATTCTTTTCCGCTAAGTGTATTGAAGTAAGGCAATAATAAAGCGGCTAATACCAACGCCAAAATCATCGAAATAAAACTAATGAGCATAGATTCTGTAAGGAATTGTGCCACGAGATTTTTGCGTAATGAACCCAGCACTTTTCTTACGCCAACTTCTTTAGCGCGGCCTGAAGATCGGGCAGTAGAAAGGTTCATAAAATTTACACAGGCAATCAGTAAAATAAACAAGGCAATAACAGAAAAAATATAAACGTATTGGATATTGCCATTCGCTTCCAGTTCGCCATCTTTATGAGAATATAAATGGATGCGGCTTAACGGCATTAAATTATAGTGGAGATAATCTCCTTGTTTTTCGAGTTCTTTTATTGTAAGGTTTATTGACTTAAAAAACGGTTCCACATTCTTCATTACAAAATCATCTAACTGTGATGCTAATTTTTTTGGGTCAGCGTTTTTGGCCAATACAATGTAAGTATTAAAATTATTGCTGGCCCATTGATTAATTTCGGAAGGTGATAGCTGACCATACATGGAAACAAAAAAATCGTAATGAAAATGAGATTCTTTTGGAACATCTTTTATCACGCCTGTTATTTTATAAAGTGATGTATCATTCACAGTAAGTGTTTTACCGACTATGTCGGTTGCTGTAGTTTGAGGAAAATATTTTTTTGCCATACTTTCTGTAATTACAACAGAATTGGGATTTACCAGGGCTGTATGAGGATCTCCTGCTATCATTGGCAAAGTAAATACATCAAACAAAGTAGAATCAGCCAGTATTACCCTGTCTTCCTGGATGTTTTGACTTCCTTTTTTTATCAATAAACCTCCGTGGCTACGCAACCGCACATATTGCTTCACCTGCGGAAAGTTACTTTTCAATGCCGCGCCCAAAGGATCGGGCGATTGGGCAAGATCAAAATGATGCCCTCCAAATTGGAGATCACCATCCACACGATATATCTGTGATAATTTTTTATTGTAATGATCATAATTCAGTTCATCAACAACATACAAAATGATGAGAAGACAGGTAGCAAGGCCACAGGCGAGGCCAATGATGTTGATGGCTGAAAATCCTTTACTTTTATAAAGATTGCGGAATGCGGTTTTTAAATAATTTTTAAACATGGTCTGGACTGTGATTTTTAGAATTAAATGATTTTAGGATTAATGATACATTTCATAATTGATTATTCACCTTTCAATAGTAAATCTACCTGTCTCGTAGCAGGCAAACAAATAAGCTCAATTTTCATTTTACGTTTTCTAATTTTCACATTTGCATTCTTCCTTCATATCTTAATTTCTTAATGCTTTTTAATTAATAATTAAAAGTTAAAGAAAAACTTCGCTTTACTGACCGCGGTCTGACCTGCGGTACTGACCGCTATTTAAGATTTACCATCATTTCTACCTAAAAAATTGAGCCATTTATTTATGTATTCATATTCAGTGTTTTAAATTTTATAAAAAAATAAAACTGTCCGGTTTTGATACACTATGTGTTACGCTTTCGATACAGTATTTTCCTATTCTTATCTCACCGCTTCTATAAATTCGCTGACTGTTTCTTCAAATAAATCGGGATCTCCATTCATAGGAATGTGTCCGGAATGTGGCATTATCACAAGATGTTTATAAACTGATCCGAGGTTGGCTAATGCGTGAGTTCCGGAACCAAGAGGAACAGTAAAATCATACTTTCCCCAAATTAATAATGACGGAATGGTAATTTTATACAATTGATCCGTATATGAAAGTGGTTCCAGTGATTGTAGAAATTTTCTTCCTGCATCCGTATAATAAAGGTGATAATAATTGGTTCCTAAACTAAGAGGGGAGGATACTGAAAAATAATTGATGCCAGGATTTGTGTGATTAATGTTTACATAATTTTCTGCTTCAGCAGCATAATTATCTGTTTGGAGGTCTATATCCAACGATTTATTTGCGGGATGGCCATTGCAATAATTTACTATTTTATTCCATTGTGCCACATAATGGCTTTTGGCTATTTCTGAAGTTCCCGTGTCAATAAGCATCTGCCGCTCCAGCGTATTGCTTTCAGGATAATCATGAGCGCCATCCACTTCTATCCAACCCTTTATGTTTTTCTGGTTGTCGCCATTTACTAAATAGCCGCTGCCGAGCAATCCACCAAAACTATGACCCATTAAAAATATTTCCATGTTGCTTCCGTAGCGGTATTTTAAAACGATTACGAGTTTTTGCAAATCCTCAATCATCTGCTCTAAAGAAAGATTAGCGTAATTATTATTTCCGGCAGCAGCCCCTGCATCCCGCTGGTCCCAATAAGCGAAAGAATATTGCTTCCATAACTGATCTGTTTCAAAACCGGTATAGCTGTAAGATCCATCACCTGGCCCTCCATGAATAAGCAATATCATTATTTTGGAAGCGGTATTTCCTTTAACCCAAATTGGCATATCAGCACCTGCATTACTGAGCCAGAAAATGTCATTTGCATTATTTGATAAACGAACAGATTCTTTCTTACAACTATTTAATATTGCCAACATTAATATGATAATGAAAATCCCTTTCATTTTTTTATTGATTTCTTTACCAGCTTTTGTTTTACGGAAATATGGAAACGGTTAAAATGATATTTGAATGTGAGCCAAACAGAAAAATGTGGAAGTATAAAACTGTTATAAGGATATTGAATCCAGAGAGACGGTTTTATGTCAATCGCAAAAGGTTTGGAGTTTGTACTTCTTTCAAAGTTGTGCCCGAAAATAACTGCAAATCCGGTAATGGCATAATACCTCCCAAAATCTTTTAATATTTTCACATTGTTGTTTTCATCCACAGAATAAACAATGCCATCGTAAAATGTTCTTAATACTCCTACTCTTGCTAACCATTCAAAGTAATACGGTTTCTCATTATGATAGCGCTTACCTATTGATTGAAAAAAATAAATTCCACTGTTGTTAAATGGGTATCTGTAAAATCCAATATCACTAGCTATAATTAAGTCGCGGTATTTTGCTTTTTCTTCTCCCGCTTTATTTTTTGTAAATATTATTTTACTTCTTAACGGTAAATCAAACCCTGTAGCAGCGCCAAAACTTTGGGGAAAATCATAAAAAAAAGAACCGTGAAGATATAAGGGCATGTTAACCTTCTTTAAACTATCCTGCGCTTTGCCATCAATTTTAATAAGCCATATTAATGCGAACAGGCAAAAGAATATCTTTGAGCACGGGGTTTTCAAGTTTTTCTTTTTGAATAACAAATGTAGCATAACGAAATACAGAATACTCAAAGTATTTACCTCTTAGGAACTTATAAATTTTTTTGTGTCTGATTTATGTCATAAACAATATTTTTCTCCGATTTAGAATTATATGCACAATTATTAAAGGGTGGATCGGGTTTCAATGCCTGCCAGATACTAATGGCAGTATTTTTGCATAAATATAGATTCAAGGTAAACTCATCCAAATGGCAGAACAATCCAATTTTAAATTAGCAGGCAGCTATATTCCTTTGCCGATACAAGCAAATGACATAGTAAGTGAGCCCGACAGAAGTGAAATTATTGAAACAACAGTAATGCTTAGACGGAAAAAGAAATTGCCACCCAGGATAATGAAGGGCAAAACAGTGTCGAAGAAAGTTTATGAAAAAAGTTATTCAGCATCCAAAGAAGATGCAAACAGAGTGGAAGCTTTTGCGCATGCACATGGACTTTCAACCTGTGAGATAAATCTTGCAAGAAGAAGTATTGTTTTGAGAGGAACTCTCGGCGATTTTGAAACTGCTTTTAATACCCGTTTGCAATCTGTCAATAATTTCAGAGCGCTTACCGGCGAGATACAAATACCTGAAAGCCTTTCGTCTGTTATCACAGGGATTTTTGGGATGGACAGCCGACCGATTGCCCACCCAATGTTTCAGATAGCTACGCAGGAAGGTAAAATAATTTCTCATGCTCTATCGCCAAAATCATTTTACCCAAATCAGTTGGGTTTAATTTATGGGTTTCCTGTTGGCTTTACCGGCAAGGAGCAATGTATAGGAATTATCGAATTGGGCGGTGGTTTTCGTCAGGAAGATATTTCTAATTATTTTAAGAGTTTGAATTTGGCTGTGCCAACGGTAAAAGCGATTTCGGTTGATGGAGGGAAAAACAGCCCCTCTACTTACGACAGCGCTGACGGCGAAGTGATGCTCGATATAGAAGTGGCGGGCGCTGTGGCCAATGGCGCTACTATCGCTGTTTATTTTGCACCCAATACTGATCAGGGTTTTTTAGATGCTATTACAACTGCTATTCACGATAAAAATAATAATCCGTCAGTTTTATCCATTAGCTGGGGCGCCGCAGAGGTAAACTGGACTACGCAGGCGCTGGATAATTTTAATGAGGCTTTTAAAACTGCAGCAGCATTGGGTATAAGCATTTGTGCGGCTTCCGGAGATAGCGGATCAAGAGATGGAGAAACAGATGGTAAAGTTCATGTTGATTTTCCATCCTCGAGTCCTT
>DASSHD010000068.1:0-10808 GCA_035693085.1 Hanamia sp.
TTCTTATCAACAATACTGGTTTTAGCAGATGAAGCTTTCGCTTCCTTTGCCTGCTTCTTTGCTAAAGCTTTAGCCTCTTTATCAGCTTTCTTTTGAGCGGCTATGGCTGCTTTGTCTTGTTTGGAAGTTGAAGTAGTTGCGGCCTGTGAAGTAGTCTGGGCCATACTTAAAGTATATACTCCACACATTAAAAGAAAAATTAGCGTAATTTTTTTCATAAAAAAGTTTTTGTTTAAGGTTAAATTTTTGTGTCCTGCTATATATGGAACAAATTATGCCGAAATTCACTTTAAGCTCTTTTATATTGTAATAAAAATGTCATTTTTTCTTAAAACATATTCAAATAAAAAATCAGTATTTTATCTGATGCGGCTTGAGTAAGAATTATTTTAATTTTGTGTTAATAAATGTTTTTATTCAATTAATTTATTTTTCAAATCCGCCTTTGATTTTTTGAATAAATTCAGATTAAAATTCCTCTTATACCCTTTAGTTTTTTGCGTATTTTTAAAGAACGGTAAATTATTTTAATAGACTGAAATGGAAATTACAAGTTGCTTATTTATCTCTTACGGGCGTAATCTATGAATAATTTTTTTGAGTTTTATATTGGATAAATTATTATAAATCTAAAAAAATACAAAATGAAAAAAATTTTATTCTTTGCAATGTCCTTGATTTTATATGCAAGCGCTAATGCACAGGTTACTCAAATTAATTCAAACAAAAGCTTAGAGCCGGTCGTACAATTAAACAATACGGAAGCTCTTTTTGAATCAGGAGTAGATTCATCCGTTTGGGTTTCGGACGGTACTTTAGCAGGGACTTTTTCAATTACGGATACCATTAAATATGTTGGAGCAGGAAGCCTGTTGAATGGAAAATTTATTTTTAAAGGGATGTCACCACATTGTGGAGCTGAAATTTTTATTTCTGATGGCACCAAAGCAGGAACAAAACTTATTAAAGATATTAACCCCGGAACAGCCAATAGCCAGCCCGCCACTACTATAATGACTTTGATGAATGGATATGTATATTTTGCGGCAGTTACTGCCTCAGAAGGATGTGAACTATGGCGTACAGACGGAACCGAAGGAAACACTAAGATAGTAAAAGACATAGTTTTGGGAACAGGCAGCGGAATTGATTCAAATTATTTTTCAATGGCACAGCTAAATAATACTCTTTTATTTTCAGCACAAACTGCGGCCACGGGAAATGAACTTTTTAGCACCGATGGTACTGTAACTAATACAGGTCTGTTAATAGATATTGTTGCAAATGCTTCGTCATCCAATCCGAGAGGCTTTTATTATTATAATAATATGTATTTATTTACTGTAAATTCTTCAGATGGACTGGCTGCAGAGTTGTGGAGAACAGACGGAACCAAGTTAGGTACGAAACTACTTAAAAATAACATTGGAACAGGGATAGCAGGCATTAATTACTATTCAAATGTTTTTCATATTTTTAATAATCTCGCCTATTTTCTAATAGATGATAATATTCATCCCGGAGATGCCTTGTATAGTACTAATGGCGTTGATAATAATATTACTAACACTGTTTTCATAAAAGACCTGGGTGTAAAAACAATGATTAGTTCATTTCTTTTGGCTGATGCGATCAATATATCCGGTACTTTCATATTTCCTTTTACAGATTTAGCCACCACTAATGCATTATGGCAAAGTGATGGAACCTCAGGAGGGACAAAAGTATTTGAATCTTTTCCTGCTAATTTAAATAATAATATCCCTATCATTTATACAAACCTCAATTTTAATCCTGTTACTAAAACAATAACCTATCCTCTTTATAATGGTAATTTCTTCTTCTCGGCAAATAGTACAGCAGATGGAAATGAATTGTGGAAATCTGATGGAACAGTTGCCAACACTCAAATAGTAAAGGATATCAATCCCGGAACTCCGGATGGCATAAACGAGAACTTAAGCTGGATTTATACAAGTTCCGGACTATATTTTGCTGCTGATGATGGTGTTGATGGAAATGAATTATGGAAAACAGATGGAGCATCACAAACTTCTATGGTAAAGGATATTTTCCCTGGAGCTCATAATGCAAATCCTTCACTCGTCTTTATAAATAATAATAAATTATTTTTTACTGCTACCGATAACAATCCTGCTGATTCTTCCGTTACTGATCTGTATGTAGTTGATGGTGTTTTTTCACCATTACCTGTTAGTCTTTTGGATTTTACAGTTTCTCCAAAAGGTGCTGATGCATTATTGCATTGGAGTACTTCGCAGGAAATAAATTCCCGTGATTTCACAGTACGATCCAGCGATGATGCTCAACATTGGAATGATATAGGGACTGTACCTGCTGCGGGAAATTCTTATACGCAAAGTAATTATTCGTTTACCGATGTGGGCGTTATGAATTCAGGTAAAGATATAGTTTATTACAGATTGGCCGAAACCGATATTGACGGAAAAATTACGAATAGCAATATTATTTACATAAAAATTAATAATATCAATCAATGGAATGCACAATTATATTCTAACCCGGTACATGATAATGTAAGACTGATGTTGACGGGAATTCAAGATAATGCCATTATTTCTATCAATGACATAAATGGTCAGGTCGTTTACAAGAAACAAATACAAAATCAAAACGGACTCATGACGTTGCCGGTGAATTTAGAGAGAGGTGTTTATTTACTGGTAGTTACAACGAATAATGAAATGAAAACAATAAAATTTGTAAAAGAATAACAACCAATAAAATTGTAAAATGCTGCCGGTGAAAAAAATTACCGGCAGTATTTTTTTGCAAAAGTTTTCAGGTTTTAAAAACTCCTTTAATTTTATTGAAGGACTTACAGTAGGCAAACAAATTTTGGCAATTCTTATTTCTTTTCCTTAAATAAAAAACCTAAATATTTATTCGGTTACTGTTAGCCGGGATTGCTGCTAAATGTTTTTTGAGCTCGACAGTAAACAAACAAATAACAAGTATTTCTTTTTCTTTTCTATAAGTTTTTATTTTAAAAACTCACTGGGTTGCCATTTCGATTTTGGATTAAAATATTTCCATAACAGAGCGGATAATTTTCGTGTAAGCACCCAAGCTTCATTATCATGTTCCCAACTCGTGTCTTTATTATTTTTTGTACAGATACAAAATATATATGGATGAGCACCTTTTACATACAATACTTCATCCCTGCTTTGATCTACAGCGCCACTTTTATCGGCAACAAAAACATCTGGCGGAATTTGAGAGATGGCATCTTCATCCCAAAACTGGCGGCTCATCATTCGCAACATTCTATCACTTATTTGCTTATCAATAATTTTATTTTCTATAATCAATTTCATCAGCGTAGCCATTTCTCTCGGTGTTGTTTGTCCCCATCCGTATTGATTATAATTTTCTTTTCTTCCAGGCGTACGGCTATTTACGCGAGTGTATTTCATTCCAAGGCTATCCATGTATTTATTGATCTGGGTGCCACCACCCGAAAGGCCCTGGAGCCAAAGGCTTGCCCCATTATCACTCATACTCATCATCAGCATTACTAGTACATTTAGTGGAATTTTAGAACTGTCTTTAAACGAAGCGAGAATTTCTTCACCTTCAGAATAACGAACGCTATCTGTAAAAAGCATCTCCTGGTGGTAGGTTAATTCGCCGTTGTGAATTTTATGCATCAACCCAATAAAAATAGGAACTTTTACCATACTTGCTGTAGAGAAAATGGTATCAGCATTTACCGCTGCAATTTTATTTTTTTGTATCTCATAAACATACACGCCTACATCGCCATGGAAGCCTTGTAATAGATTGCTAATTTCATTTTGTAAATGCATGTCTGTTTTTTGCGCAGCAACTGAAATAGATACAAGAAGAAAGATAAGACAACATACTTTTTTCATTCTTTATTTTTTGTGCGAATGAAATTAAGGAAAATAAATAAACCTTTTAGGAGTAAGATTAATTAAGGAAAAAATCTTGATGTTCCTTAATCTCTTAAGGATTCAACTAATTTACAATTACAAAAAACAAAATCCGGGTCATTTATTCTTTTACTTTTCAACCATTGTATATAACGGTTATAAGCAATCTTAATTAAAAAAGACTCTTACGCGGTAGGACATAAAAAAACTACCCTGACTTTTACATCAGGATAGTTTTTCAGAGTGAATGATTATTATTACAAAGTCATTCTATGAATTTTATTTTAGCTGAACAAACCGCCTTTCTTTAATTCACGTGTTTTTTCACCGATCAAAAATCCGTTTTGATAAATCTGGATTTTATAACTTCCTTGTTGGAAATGACTTCCGGGTGCAAAAGCAAATTCTACATTTTTAGTTTGAGATGTTTGTAAATCAACAGGCAATTTTGCAGTAAAAGTTTTGCTGCCTTCATCACGGGTAGTAAAGGTGTCACCAGTGGTATCTGCTCCTGTTGAAGTTGCAATAGGTTTCCCGTCAGGGCCTATCACTACTACATATACATCTGTAGTTCCCGGTTGGATAATGCGATTATTTACATCAAAACTTACTACTAATTTATCAACACGTTTAGCAACAGTGGAAACTTTTTCTTTCCCATTTTTTCTTACTTTGACAGGAGTAATGGAAATATTAGAAGCATTAAGAGTAGAAGCAATAACTACTTTCTTAGAAAGGTCCTGATTAACAACAGTAGTAGAATCCAGGTTGTGGGAAATGGTTTCTTTTTCAGTAGTAAGAACAGCTACATTTTGTCTCAATGAATCATTTTGCTGTGTGAGCATGGCTATTTGATTTTCCATATCCGTAATTTTCCCATTTAATTGCGCAATCATATCACGGGCTTTGGAAAGTTCAGAAGCTGTAGCATTTTTCTTATTCAATATGCTACGAATCTCTTTTTTCATTTTCGAGATCTCGCTGTTACTTGCGGTCAATTTGCCGTCTAATGCAACATTTGCAGATTGCATAGAATCAAGACGTGCGAGTGAGGCATCAAAACTTGACTGAATGTTGCTTTTTTCTGTTGTTACTTTGGCAACTTCTGTTTGTTGTGCCTGGATGGTTTCTCCGGATTTATTGTGGTCGAAAATAAAGAATCCTGCAAGGACAATTATTCCCGCTATCAATAATCCGATAAAGAGATTTTTAAAATCTCTTGGTTTGTTTACAGTCGGTGACTGCTCGGAATATTCGTTCATTTTTTTTGGTTTTTGGTTAAAAATTGAATAGTTAAAAAGGTTATTTTTTGGAATCAGATAAATTATTTTTTTTAAATCATATACGGATAAGTCTAAAATCATGCCATTCTCTTTTTCTTTATTTAAAAACTTAAAATAAAAAATTTAAAGGGTTTATTTCTGATTGATTTCTAATGAAAATATGGATGGAAAAAAGTAATTGTTAAATCATTGTTACAGGCGGCGGATCAAAGGTTTTGGTTACAAAGAGAGAATTAGAAACCTGGCTAATGAGCTTCGTATCAATTTGAAACTATCCTTTTTTTAAATTACTTTTAGGCAAAAAAAATAAGAAATGTCAACGAAATCTCATATTCCAAGGAAAACAACTGCTGCAATGGCTATTATTTTCCTTTTACCACCTCTTGTTCTTTTTATAATGTGGTCTTCTATTGGGATTAAATACAGTGGAATAAGCGAAGGAGATCAAATGGACGTTTATATGAGTTATTTTCCGGGCTGGCTTAAGAATATAAATACAATTCACATTATCTCTGTTATATGTTGCTTCATTGCAATAGCCCTTGCATCAAGAAGCTTTAAAAAACATTTGTTATGGGTAAGGGTATTGATGTTGATTACAGTATTGATCGCCATCTTCATTTTGTTATTTGATATCTCTCAGATAGTTTAGTTTTCTACTTATAATCGAATTGGATCGTGCCGAGCAACTCTTTTCCTTTTGAAAAACATTTTTGTATTTCGGGAAGTTGCTTATCATCATAAGCATATTTCCAGATAAAATAATTTCTGCCTGATTCATCCACAGATATCATTTGTGCAGGTTTATTATCGTTATTGTATTCAAACATATAATCGGGTAATAATCTTTTAGCAATTACATTGTAATGTACTACATCGGTAAGGCGGTTTCTATCATCGTAATAGTAATAATATTTTTTATCATCGCTGATGCCCGATGCATCTTCTTCAATTATATTGCCTTTATTATCTGCCAGGAAAGTAATGGTGGAAATAAGCACATTATTTTTTTTCCTTATCATTTTTACAGGTATTCCGTTTTTATAGAAATATTCGTGTGTTTCAGTAATTCCGGAAGTGTCTCCTTCGGCAACAGTTTTTGTGCGGATCAACGAAAGCTGGCCCAGACTGTCATATTCAAATTCAACAGTATTGGTCGTGGTTGGAGTATTGGTTGTGGTTTTAATTATCTTGCCGTCTTTGTTATAATCACTTACCAAAACGGATTCGCCTGTAATGTTGGATTTAGTCATCATCTCAGATTGTGAAAAGTTCTTATTAATTTTCTTTTCACAAAAAAAACCTTCACTGGGTTGGTCATTTTCATTAAAGCTGTTTACTTTTATAAGTTTTATATTTCCATTCTTTAAAATTGAGAATTCTTTATTCTGTTCGGTGTTTATCATAATATCTTTATAATAGTATTGGGCATTTGCCGAAATCGGACTGGCGCAATTGATAAGAACAGAAAGGCATAAAACACAAAAAATATTTTTTGTCATTTAGAAAAATCATTGAGTTTAAAAAACATTGTAAAATAATTCATTAAATCCCTTATGCAGTTTTTGTTTATTATTTTTAACCGGAAATTATAAAAATTAATTAATTCTTTTATGTCGCATCTCCCTCAAAGGAAAGAAAAAGTTGCCTCAATTGTGGAACGACAGTTATTGGTAAATATTGCCATAATTGCGGGGAAGAAAATATTGAATATTTCTACCCTCTCTATTTTCCAAATTTAATTTATACTAATGAATCAAACTGCAGATTTCAACAGACTCATACAAATCATGGAAAATCTTCGGGAAAAATGCCCATGGGATAAAAAACAAATCATTCACACTTTGCGTCAGCAAACTATTGAAGAAACTTACGAACTTGCAGATGCCATCACTGATAAAGACTGGAATGGAATAAAGGAGGAGTTGGGTGATTTGCTTTTACATGTAATTTTTTATGCTAAAATCGGTCTTGAGGAAAATAAATTTACTTTACAGGAAGTAATAGATGGAATTTGTGAAAAATTAATAAAACGGCATCCTCATATTTATGGAGATGTGAAAGTAGAAAATGAGGATGATGTAAAGAAAAACTGGGAACAAATAAAATTAAGTGAAGGGAAAAAGTCCGTTTTGAGTGGTGTCCCCAAATCTTTGCCCGCGATGGTGAAAGCCATGCGCATACAGGAAAAGGCAAAGCAGGTAGGCTTTGAATGGGCTACTAAAGAACAGGTTTGGGAAAAAGTAGAAGAAGAGAAATCAGAATTATTGGAAGCTGTCAGCTCCGGCAATACAGATCACATAGAAGAAGAGGCAGGCGATCTTTTCTTTTCTGTAATTAATTATGTGAGATTTTTGAAAGTAGATGCTGAAAATGCTCTTGAACTTACAAATAGAAAATTTATTAAGCGCTTTACATTGATGGAAGAAGCTGTTCATAAAAATGGAATGAATCTTCAGGATATGAGTCTTGAGCAAATGGACAATATCTGGAATGAAATAAAAAACAAAAACCGGGAAATTTGAATCTTAATAATAACGATACTTTTTTTAAGAGAAATTCCTTTCTGCTTATAACAGCAGCATGGTTACTGACATTTGCTTTTATCATAAATAATTATTGGAGCGGAAGTTCAACATCCAATGCCGCTCAAAAAGCGATTCAAAAAGATATCAATAAAAAACAAAGAGAAATTAATGTATTCTGTTTAGATACTTCATTAATGAATACTATTGTTGAAGGGAAGTACAGTGAATCCTTTTTGAAGAATGAAGTTGATAAAGGCTATTTTATATTTTTTTACAAGATTACTGAAGTGGCTAAACCGGTTCCGGTTTTTTGGAATACACAGGTTATTGAACCGGATTCCTCGATAATAAACGGTGATAATGGTATTGGTTTTCAAAAATTATTGAATGGTTGGTACGTAATTAATAAAAGGACATTTCTCAGTTCATCAGGTTCTTATTATAAAATGATATTCCTGATTCCGGTAAAGTGGAGTTATTATGTAGAAAATAAATATTTGCACAATTCCTTTGTGGTAGAAAGTAATATTGAGAAGACTTATGACATCAGCCTTACGCCTACCCGGCATGAGATAAAAGACGAACATGGTAAACCTCTTTTTTATCTTCAACAACTTAATAATCCAATTGGTCACGATAATGTTTTTGCAATATGGCTGAGAATATTAGCGGCTGTTTTGATCTTGTTTTTTATTCAGAAACTCGCTAACTTTTATGTTGAAAGAAAAGATTTTCTGACGGGTTTCCTGGTTTTGGTTATTCCGGTTATTTTACTTAGGCTTTTGAGCTACCGTTTTCACATCCCGCTTAATTTTCAACAGTTAAAGTTATTTGATCCCTCTTTTTACGGAGCTAATATTTTCATCAGGTCTCTTGGTGATTTACTCATCAACTCTGTATTATTTATTTGGATTGTTCTCTTTATAAGGGTTCATTTCAATTATGATTTTTCTAAAATTAAATTTAAAAATGATCTTTATAAATATGCAGCCATCGTTTTTATTGCAGCATTAATGATCTTAATTACGTTTATAGGCGGTTATACTGTGCGGAGTGTTGTTGCAGATTCGCAGATATCATTTGATGTTATTAATTTTTTTACGCTGAACATTTACAGTGTCATTGGCTTTATTGTTTTAAGTTGCATTGCTACCGGCTATTTTTTCCTGATACAACTATTGCTTCAACCTCTGGATTTTTTTATTACTCATCAAAAAAAGTATCACCTATATCTGATTATTACAATTACGGGCCTTATTATTTTAACTATAATGAGACATTCCAAATATCTGAGCTTCAATTTAATCCTGTTGCTATGGCTTTTACTTTTTATTTACCTTCTTAATTTTAAATATCTTTTGCTTCACGCGTATAATCTTGTTTCATCAAAGTTTGTTTTTTGGGTTTTCTTTTTTTCGGTTTCTATTACCGCATTAATTGTAATGCAAAACCGTACAAAAGAACTGAACGAAAGAAAACATTTTGCCGAAAACCTGGCTAATAAGGCAGATCCCTCCGGCCCGGTAATTGTAAATATTATTTTAAATGATTTTGGAAATGATTATCTCTCCGGGATATTTTACAGGTTTAAAAATCTTTATCAGAACCGGTTTTTAAAAGATAGTTTGATTAACGAGAATTTCTCAGGCTATCTTAATAAATATGATACGAGAATTTATACTTATGATTCCAGCGAAGTTCCTTTATATAATGAAGACTCCACTACTTTCAATTCGCTAAATGCCATAATTCAAACACAGGGCAAACCTACAGATATTCCGGATCTTTTTTATTACGATATTTCTTATGACAGGTTCAATTATATCAGCAAAAAAACAATTACTGATTCTACACATCATAAACTTGGATATGTTTTTATTATTTCTAAACCAAAAAAATATAAGAGTGACGCTTTGTATCCTGAGCTTTTTTCAAAGGGTAATATTAACTCAATTGAAAGTTCGCCGGTTTATGCTTTTGCAATTTATAACAACAACCAGTTGAGCAGTAGTTATAATGATTATCCTTTTACAACTGAAATTGATGATAACAATTTTACTTACAATGAATTCAAAACAGTACAAAAGAACGGTTATGAAGAATTGTGGTATAAAGCCAATGCCGATAAGGTCATTGTAATTGCCCGGCAAGACAGATTTTTTATAGAATCTATTACCTTGTTCGCCTATTTGTTTTGTTCGTTTTTATTGATTACCATTTTTTTCAATCTGGTAAATCATTTTTTGAGGGAAAGAAGATCAAAGGAGAATTTAAAAAACTTTTTTCAATTGACCATTCGCAACCAGGTGCATGGGATTATCATCCTCATCAGTGTGTTTTCTTTTATAATCATTGGTGTTACCACTATACTTTTTTTTATAAGCCGGTATCATAGCAACAATCGTGAAAAACTGAGCCGTACCATACATGTAATGGAAAACGAATTGCGAAGCTCTCTGGATACCTTACCAGAAAATACTTATGAATTAATAAATTTTGAAAGCCTTTCTCATAATAAATTGGAAAAATTAGTAAATAGAGTTTCTAATATTCATGCTGCCGATATCAATCTTTATGATCTGGGCGGGAATCTTAAAGTGTCTTCTGTCCCCCTTCCCTACATCAAAGGAATTGTAAGTGAGAAAATGGATCCTATTGCTTATTATCATTTAAGCAAATTGAAAGATGTTCAGTTTTTCCAGGAACAAAAAATAGGAAGCCTTATCTATCTAAACAATTATTTGCCGGTAAGAGATGAGAGAGGCAGGGATTATGCCTATTTGAATATTCCTTATTTTGAATCGCAAAACAAATTGCAGGATGAGATTTCAAATTTCTTAGTTACCATTATTAATCTGAATGCTTTTATTTTTTTAATAGCTGGAATTATTGCATTGTTTGTTACTAATCGAATTACACGTTCCTTCTCTCTTATAAGTGATAAGATGAAAAAAATTAATCTGGCAACAGGAAATGAAGAAATAGTATGGAACAGAAAGGATGAAATAGGCGACCTGGTAAAGGAGTATAATAAAATGGTAAAGAAGTTAGACGTA
>DASSHD010000069.1:0-3194 GCA_035693085.1 Hanamia sp.
AATTAAAAAGTATCAGCAGCCCGCAAGGGCTTTTTATCCCCATAACTTCCCATCAACCCAATTAGCCCGAAAAATATTTTTACGCACCTAACTGAAACCCTTATCTGATGAGGTTATTATTTACTCGCTGAATCGCTGATTGCAGACTTTTGAAGCCCGAATAAATAGAAAATTAAAAAAAATACCCGTTAATGTAACGGGTATCAATGTTTATAAACCTGAATTCCTATTTTAATATTAAAATGAGGAGTAAAATAATTATTATAATTGCACCAACCGATAAATAAATTCCATTGCTGCGGGCTTCCCTTCTTAAACTTTTCACTTCTTTTCTTAAGTCTTTTTTTTCTGCGCTTGTTAAGTTTGTTTTGGATAATTTACGAATTTCAACAAGCCGGTTTTCAATTTGTTTTGCACGGATTTCTTTTGGGACTTCCGTTTTTGTTACCGGAGTTTCACTTGCAAGTACCGGCGCCACCATTGCGATGCACATTGTCATCAATAAAACCGGGATAATTTTTTTAAGGTTCATATTAAAGGATTTTTTAGAGTAAACAAATGTTTAGGCTAATTTAAAATTATTGGAAATATCCACAATTCTTATTTGTAGTAATTCATTTTTATAATAAAAGAATAAGCAACAAAATGATAATTATTATGGCTCCTACAGATAAATAGACTCCTCCGCGGCGGGCCTCTCTTTTTAAACTTTTTACTTCTTTTCTTAAGTCCTTTTTTTCTGCCTTGCTTAAATTAGTTTTAGACAAATTGCGAATTTCAATAAGCCTGTTTTCAATCTGTCGAGAGCGGACTTCCTTAGGTACCTCAGTTTTAGTAACAGGAGTTTCCCTGGCAAACGCAGGTACTACCAGAGCAATAGACATTGTCATTAATAAAACCGGAATAATTCTTTTAAGATTCATAATAAATGTTTTTTAATGTAGTAAAATAAAATATTTGATCAAATTTAAAACTAAAGGCCATTACGACAATACAATACTTCAATATATTATTTGTATCCGGATTATGGCGCTTTTTAAAACTTATTATCATATTAAAAGGATAAGAAGCAAAATGATTATAATTATGGCTCCTACAGATAAAAAAATACCTCTCCTGCGCCTTTCCCTTCTGATACTTTTTACCTCCTGTCTTAATTCTCTTTTTTGAGCATTTGTCAGATTTGTTTTGGCCATGTTGCGGATTTCAATAAGCCGGTTTTCCATCTGAAGCGCGCGAACTTCTTTGGGAACTTCCGTGTTACCGGCAGAGGTTTCTTTTGCAAATGCCGGTGTTACCAAAGTAATACACATTGCCATTAATAAAATTGGGATAATTTTTTTGGGGGTCATAATAAATGGTTTTTTAGAGTAAAGAAATGTTTATCAAATATAAGTTTCAATTTATATCTAAAAAACTATTTTTAAAATGATAAAAAAGGAATGTTCAATTTCAAATAATATTGAAGTTATTCAAAATAGATCTTTACTGTTTGATAAAGTAATCTGTTTTGCATGTATTGAGTTTGTATATTTGTTTTTTCAGTATAACCTTCCAGGCCAAATAACCCGGCGGCATTCCCTTTATTAATCGCTATTTCAAGGTAACCTGCTGAATTGAACAAAGCAAGTTTTTCACTTTCAGTTACATCAGCATAAGTTTCACTTATTTTCTCAATGATTTCGTCTCTTTTAAAAACTATTTTAAAACTTCTGCCACGTCTTTGCTCTTCAAATTCTTCTTTGGTGATATTAATAATTACGTTCTCAAAATTATCAATGAAAATAATCTGGCCTTCAATGAATTTGTCTCCGAGCAAAGGCCTCAACGGATTTTTTACTTCTATTGAAACTTCTGCATTACCTGTCTCTTCAAATGTTTTACCATCAAGAATGCACTGAAATGCTTTGGCAAAAACTCTGGCACAGTATAAAGTATTTTTTTGTTCAGAAGCGCTTAACGGTAGCGAGATCACTTTTTGAGGTTTCTCCTCAAGTATCATTGTAATTAATCCGTTATCCGCACAGCCAATGTACTGGCCATTGTGTTCTATAAACAATAAATGTTCCGGTCGTTTATCAAACAGGTTGACCATTACAATATGAAACGTTTTTGGAGAAAAATTTTTGATGGCATTGCGGCACACATAAGCAGCCTGAGGATAATTGAAAGGAGAAAGCTCGTGCGAAATATCAACGATTGTAAACTGATTATTAATCTGCAACAATTGTCCTTTTACTGCACCCGTTAAAAAATCCTGTCGTCCGATGTCTGATGTAAGTGTTATTAAAGCCATTCAAAAATTTATAATTGGTATTTAGTTTCTTAGAGTATATAATCGAATTGAATTGTAATAATGCGTCAAAGATAATTGTGATTTTCCTTTAAGACGAACAAACTATTTTAATACTTTTCATTTTACCATTTTACCATTTTTAAAATACATCTTTCTTATTAATTTGTCTGCCAGGCCCGGGAAAAATTTATTCATAAATATGGCTTGTTTTCCCGTAAAGGTTAATACAAGTGTACGTTTTCTTTTTTGGATTGCCTTTACAATATGGCCCGCGCATTCTTCGGCACTCATTATTTTACCTTCGTCCAGTTTAGATTCCTTTACCGGTTCAGCATTTTCTCCCAGGGCAGCATATCTTGTATTGGAAGCGGTGAATCCGGGAGACACCCACATTACATTTACTCCCGTATCCAACAGTTCTGTACGTAGCGTTTCCATCCATCTGATAACAGCAGCTTTGCTGGCGCTATAACCGCTTCTGCCCGGCAAACCTCTATGGCCCGCAATGGATGCAATACCAACAATACTTCCCTTTCTTTCAATGACAGTTTTCAATGCATATTTGGTACAATATACGGTACCCCAAAAATTAATATCCATCACCTTTTTTAGAGTGCTTAGATCTGTATCTTTAAAAAGCGCTCTCATAGAAATGCCGGCATTGTTTATCAATACATCAATGCCATTAAATTCTTCTACAGTTTTCTCAATAAAATTTTTGCAATCTCCTTCTTTGCTTACATCGGCTTCCACAGTAAACAAAGTTTTATCGGAAAATTCGCTTTTCAATAGTGTAAGCTTTTCTGGCGTGCGCCCGCAGGTGGAAACTAAAGCTCCCCGTTGCAAAAATTCTTTTACTAGCGCTTTTCCTATTCCATCAGTACCTCCCGTGATCGCA
>DASSHD010000070.1:0-10197 GCA_035693085.1 Hanamia sp.
GCCATCACCAAAAATAAAGACCTCACTTTATCAGGCGCTATGAAAGATGCTGATGTATTTATCGGATTAAGCGTAGGCGATGTGGTAACACCGGAGATGGTAAAAAGTATGGCAAAAAATCCAATTGTTTTTGCCATGGCCAATCCGGATCCCGAAATTACTTATGATAAAGCAATCGCAGTCCGCAAAGATGTAATCATGGCTACCGGCAGAAGTGATTTTCCCAACCAGGTAAATAATGTACTTGGGTTCCCCTATATTTTCAGAGGGGCGCTGGATGTGAGAGCTACTCAGATAAATGAAGCCATGAAACTAGCTGCGGTAAAGGCTTTGGCTGAAATTGCCAAATTACCGGTGCCGGATATTGTAACAATGGCTTACAATGAAAAAAATATTCTTTTTGGCCCTGAATACATTATTCCCAAACCACTTGACAATCGTTTGCTGACTTTTGTTGCTCCCGCAGTGGCAAAAGCTGCTATAGAGAGTGGAGTAGCAAGACAGCCTATAACAGATTGGGAGGCATATTCCGTGAAACTAAATGAAAGGCTGGGAATTGACAATCATTTACTGAGAATGTTGGGAGCCAAAGCACGCAAAGATCCAAAGCGTGTTGTTTTTGCAGAGGCCGAAAATCAAAAGGTTTTAAAGACGGCGCAATTAGTCCAGGACGAAGGAATTGCTTTTCCTATATTGCTGGGCAATCGGGAAAAGATAGAGAAAATCGCAGAAGAATCCGGAATAGATATTGCGGGGATGCCCATCATTGATCCCAAAAGCAGTGACGCGCAGGAAAAGAGAATGCAATTTGGTGAATTGTTTTTTGCAAAGCGGCAACGAAGAGGATACAATGTTTACGAAGCCAATAAAGAAATGCGCGACAGAAATTATTTTGGCTGCATGATGGTGGAAACAGGCGAAGCAGACGCCATGATATCAGGGCTTACAAAGAATTACCCAAATACAATACGCCCTGCTTTGCAGGTGATTGGTACTGAAAGTAATTCTAAAAAAGTAGCGGGGATGTATATCATGATGACCAAAAAAGGCCCTTTATTTTTAGCGGATACTACTGTAAATTTCAATCCCACTGCCGATGAACTTGCTGATATAGCAATCATGGTAGCTGAAGAAGTAAGAAATTTTGGGATCACGCCTTGTATTGCCATGTTAAGTTATTCTAACTTTGGAAGCAGCGATTCTCCCGAAGCAAAATTAGTGGCTCGCGCCAGAGAAATTGTAAAACAAAAACAACCTGCATTAGCGATTGACGGTGAAATGCAGGCTAACGTTGCTTTTAATAAAGAAATATTAAAAGATAATTATCCATTTAGCGAATTGGTCAATAAAGATGTGAATGTGCTTATTTTTCCCAATCTTGCTGCCGGAAATGTAACTTATAACCTGCTGCAGGAAGTAGGTGGCGCCGAGGCAATCGGGCCTGTTTTATTAGGCCTTAATAAACCTGTTCATATCCTTCAATTAGGAAGCCCGGTGCGTAGTATTTTTAATATGGTATTAATAGCGGTAGTGGACGCCCAGTTAAAATGCAAAAGAAAAAAAGAGGGAAATCAGGCTTCACCGGGCAGATGGAAAAAATCTAAAAAAACCACAGATCAGGATTCATAAAATATTTTGTAAGTAAAAAGATGAAATTATTTTCTACAATTGGCGCTTATCTTTTGATGATGAAGGGCATGTTTACAAAGCCTGAAAATTTTAAGATGTACTGGAAAGAACTGATGCATCAGTCGGTAGAGATAGGTATGGGATCGCTCTGGATCGTAACAGTGATCTCGATTTTTATGGGGGCTGTGAGTGCTGTGCAAACGGCTTATCAACTTACCAGTCCTATTCTACCTAAGGAAACCATCGCACAGATTGTTCGCGATACAGTGATACTTGAATTTGCTCCCACATTGGTTTGTATCGTTCTCGCCGGAGTGGTAGGGAGTAAGATTGCAGGCGAATTGGGAAACATGAGAGTTAGCGAACAAATTGACGCGCTTGAAATTATGGGAATCAATACAAAATCTTATCTGGTAGCCCCAAAAATTTTAGGCGCGCTTATTACTATTCCATTATTGGTAATCCTGGCAATGGCGCTTGGCATTTATGGTGGCAGACTTGCCGGAAGCCTCGGTGGCATTTTGCCGGCTGTAACTTATGACAGGGGATTGCTCATGAATTTTGTTCCTAAAAATGTGTGGTTTGCTTTGGTAAAAGCTTATACGTTCGCTTTTATTATCAGCAGCGTTTCATCTTTCTATGGTTACAATGTAAAAGGAGGAGCGCTTGAAATAGGCAGGGCAAGTACTACAGCGGTTATTACCAGTTGCATACTAATTTTATTTTTCGATTATATTCTTGCTTTCTTTATACTTTAAAAGATTATCCGGTAAAAAGGAAGAATAAAAACACAATTGCATTTATAATGATAGAGATAAAAAAAGTTTCAAAATCATTTGGCGATAAACAAATCCTTAAAGATATAAGCGCTGTAATGGAAACCGGTAAGACGAATCTTATTATAGGCACAAGTGGCAGCGGCAAAACGGTTTTGCAAAAATGTATGGTAGGGCTTTTTGAAGTTGATGACGGGGACATAATTTTTGATGGTAAAGATTTAACTACTATGCATGAAGAAGAACGCAAAGAACTGCGGCAGCAGATAGGAATGCTTTTCCAGGGTTCTGCGCTTTTTGATAGTATGACTGTCGAAGAAAATGTAAAGTTTCCTCTTGACATGTTTACCAAATGGAATTACGCCAAAAAATTAGAAAGAGTAAACGATGTGCTTGCAAGAGTGGAACTGGAAGGAACCAATAAAAAATTTCCGGCAGAAATAAGTGGGGGAATGAAGAAAAGAGTTGGAATAGCCAGGGCAATTGTACTAAATCCAAAGTATTTATTTTGCGACGAACCTAACTCCGGCCTTGATCCCCAAACTTCTATGGTTATTGATAAATTGATCCATGAGATAACCAAAGAGAATAATATTACTGCCGTTATCAATACACATGACATGAACAGTGTGATGGAAATAGGTGAAAATATCCTTTATCTCTACCACGGAGAAAAGGAATGGGAGGGAACCAACAAAGAAATTATTTTCAACAAAAATCAAAAGTTGAATGAATTTATTTTTGCTTCCGAATTTTTAAGAGATGCAAAAGATATGCGTATGCTTGAGCAAAAAGGCATTATTGACAATGACAGAAACATGGATCAGATTATGCGCGAAGGGGGCGCTAACCTGGTGTTGGGGGATGAAGATAAAAAAGAGTGAAGAATTTTTAAGCCACACGAATTCACACGAATAAAAGAAAGAATATTTAGATTCAAAGAAGTCTCTTATACAGTAAACCCCGCCTGACCAAGTCAATTCGGGCAGGAAACAAATTTTCATAATTACTGTTTCCTCCAAATCGTGCAGAAAAGTCTAATAAATATTGGTCTTCTCTTTCAGGAAAGGAATAGAGCTTTATGTAAATCTCCTTTTCACCAATTGATCAAATTGTTTTACTATAGGATGATTATCGTGCCAGCCAATTTTCACTTTCAGTTCCCTTCTTATCCAAAATTCGGCTTCTGCATAAATAGAAAAACTCTGTATTGTTTTAATGCTGCGTTCATACATAGCTTCATCACCCCTGAATAACTCATTGATAAAAAGAAAACGATCATTAACACCAATTGCTTTTTTTAAATCTTTTATGGGTGCAGAGGTGAGCGCTTGCGAAAGTTCAATTTTAGTTTCCTTTAAGCGGTCATTCAATGATTCCGGATATTCAAAAGGAAGTTCATCAGAGATTGATTTTTTTTCAGGATTATCCTGGTGTGCTAATGTGGGTACATCTTCCAAAGGATCATAAAGCAAAGGAGGCCTTCTATTGGAACCTCTCGAGTTAGCTGCATCCGCATTCCTTTTTATTTGTTCCAGTTCGGCTTCTATTTCTTTTTCATCCACCTGCAACACTTCTATTATTTTTTCTTCTTTGAAGCTGGCATCTGATTTACTAATTTCTGTTTTTGAAATATTAAAAACAGTTGGCATCATTATGGCAACCATCGGATTTGAAAAGTCTTCTTTTTGTTCTATGTTATTAATCAATTCGGCCTGCAGAAGTTGTACAGTCTGAAGCATAGATTCAGCAGATGAATTTTCATCAAGTTGTTTTTGCAATTTTTTCAGGAGTGTTGACACTCTGTCCATATTCAAAATGTAGGTAATTTTAGGAAATACTGGAAAATCTTTGTTTTTGATTTAACGAAAAATCATTTTAACGTTGCAAATCGGGGCTAAGTTACAAATTGAAAATTAAAATTTAATACAAAAAATGTTTATTGAACCAAATTTCAGAGGAGAGCGAAGGGGTTGGATAGAGGTAATTTGCGGCAGCATGTTTAGCGGCAAAACTGAAGAACTCATTCGCAGATTGAAAAGAGTAGAGATCGCTCATCTGAAAGCTGAGATATTTAAACCTTCGGTTGATACAAGATTTGATGAACAAAAAATTGTAAGCCACGACGAAAATAAAATACAATCTACACCGATAGATAATTCACAAACAATACTTTTGCTGGCTCAGGATGTGGACGTAGTGGGTATTGATGAAGCACAGTTTTTTGATGAACAGATTACTTCTGTTTGTGAAGCGCTTGCCTTGAAAGGGATGCGGGTAATTGTGGCTGGCCTGGATATGGACTACCAGGGAAAGCCTTTTGGCCAGATGCCCAACCTGCTTGCCATTGCAGACTATATTACCAAGCTTCACGCCATTTGTGTCGTTTGTGGTAATATTGCAAATGTGAGCTATAGAAAAGTGAAAACCGGTGGCCAGGTTCTGTTGGGTGAGAAAGATATTTATGAACCGAGATGCAGGGTGTGTGCGCAGCTAATTAGCTGATTAGCTAATATGCCAATTAGCTAATTAGAATTTGCGATTATTTGTTGCTTTGCTGTTGAAACATTTGTAAGGCAAAATTGGTTAATTAGTTTATTCGTTAATTACGATTCGCAGTTATTTGTTGTTTTACTATTAACTATGCCTGATAACCCATAATTTATATCCCATACCTTCTCTTAATGTCAAAAATAATCACTCTTTTAAAAAAAGATTTTCTGCTGGAACTCCGGCAACAACATACTTTTTTTGGTATTTTATTGTATGTGGCTTCTACTATTTTTGTTTTATATCTTGCTATGGGGCAGCCGGAAAGCACGGTTTATAATGGCTTATTCTGGATGATTCAGTTATTTGTATGTATAAATGCAGTTGCCAAAAGTTTCTTACAGGAAAGCAAGGGACGCATGCTATATTTTTATTCGATCGTAAGCCCGGTACATTTTATTATTGCGAAATTGATTTACAATACAGCAGTTATGCTTTTAATGGTTTTGGTCAGCCTTGTCTTATTCTGGATTTTATTGGGCAATCCTGTAATGAATCCAGTACAATTTATTGGCATCGCATGCCTCGGTGGATTGAGTCTGAGCCTGGTTTTTACATTAATGTCGGCTATTGCTGCCAAAGCACATCAGAATGCGGCAATCATGGCCATATTGGGTTTCCCGCTTATTATTCCTCAATTACTTTTGTTAATCCGATTGTCTAAATCCGCGTTCGGAGAGATTTTTAGAGAAGGAGCAATTTTACAGATCACACTTTTATTAATTGGGCTTGATGTCCTGGTGGTGGTTTTAGCAATCGTATTATTTCCTTTTTTGTGGAAAGAATAAAGCATTTTTTATTATTTATATATTTAATTATCTCCACTTTTTAATAATAGGATTTTATCATTCGTCAATTCTTGTTTGATAATTGGCATCTATGCTTCTGCTTCATTTGAATTTATATAAAAAAGCTTTTTTTATATAAACTATAAACGAAAATCAATGATATTATTCTTAATTTTGCAACACAAAAAAAAGTCATGAAATTAAAATGGTGGAAGATATTGTGTATTGTGCTTTTGTTTTTCACCTTCACTGCCGGCTTTCTTATTCACGTTCCTTTTGTAGGCAATCTGCATCAAAGTATTCGTAATTTTTTCTTTCACGTACCGATGTGGTTTGGTATGATGGGATTGCTTTCGCTTTCGCTGGCATATTCTATAGCTTATCTGAGAACTCAAAATCTCAAATTTGATATTTATGCATCTGAATTGGCTAAGACAGGAATTGTCTTCGGTATTCTCGGGTTGTCAACCGGGTCAATATGGGCAAAATATACCTGGGGCGAATTCTGGAGCAACGATCCCAAACAAATAGCCGCCGCTATTGCAGTTTTAATTTATTTAGCTTACCTCGTTTTGAGGGGTTCGATGACAGACATAGATAAAAAAGCGAGAGTAACCAGCGTGTATAATATTTTTGCATATTTTATTTACATACCTTTAATAATGATATTGCCCCGTATGGTTCAATCCCTTCATCCGGGTGGACTGGAAGGCGCTAAAGGAGGTGGTAATCCGGCGCTCGGGGGCAATAGCCTCGATGCAACAATGGAAATGGTTTTCTGGCCGGCTGTTTTTGGCTGGCTTCTTTTAGGAATATGGATCAGCAGTTTAAAAATAAGATTAAGCCTGCTTGCCAATAAAAATTTAATTAATGAATAGACTGTTATTAAAGCGTGTGTGTTTTACCGTTATATTGTTTTTGATTGCTCCTCTTTTATGGGCGCAGGCACAATCTTCTTCTATTGATGGGGAGATGAGAAGCCATGATAAAATATATGTGGTTATGGCGGTTTGTATTGTTATTCTGATTGTGTTTTTTTTATACCTTATAAGAATAGACAGGAAAGTCTCTAAGAAAGAAAAATCTTTATAGGTTTTACAATTTCTTTTTAAGTCCCCTTTTAGTTTTACAACAATAAATAATTTAATCTATGTCAACAAATTCACCTTATAGCTTTTTTAAAAACGTAGAAAAAAGTTTTGATAAAGCGGCTGTTTTTACTTCCTGGGATAATGGAATTTTGCAACAGATAAAACAATGCAACAGCGTATATCAGATGCGTTTTCCTATTAAAAGAGAAAATGGAGAAATTGTCACCATAGAGGCATACCGGGTTCAACATTCGCATCACAAAACCCCATGCAAAGGAGGTATCCGTTTCAGCAATTTTGTAAACCAGGATGAAGTGATGGCGCTATCTGCTTTGATGACTTACAAATGTGCGATTGTAAATGTCCCTTTCGGAGGCGCTAAAGGTGGTATCAAAATAAGCCCGAGAGAATATACTCCGTATGAACTGGAAAAAATTACCCGCCGCTATACTGCAGAATTGGTTAAGAAGAATTTTATTGGCCCGGGCACCGATGTTCCCGCCCCCGATTATGGAACCGGCGAAAGGGAAATGGCCTGGATACTGGATACTTATGTTGCCCTGCATCCCGGCGAAATAGATGCTGCGGGCTGTGTTACAGGAAAACCCGTATCACAGGGTGGCGTGCGTGGGAGAAAAGAAGCCACAGGATTAGGAGTCTTTTACGGGCTTTCCGAAGTATGTAATATGCCCACACTCATGGAAAAAGTGGGGTTACCTGTAGGAGTAAAAGGGAAACGGATTTGTGTTCAGGGAATGGGGAATGTAGGGTATCATACATCTTTGTTTTTTCAACAGGCGGGCGCAATTATTGTAGGTTTGGCAGAATATGAAGGCGCTATTTATAATTATGATGGGCTTGATATAGAAAAAGTATGGCTCCATCGTCAAAAAACAAAATCTATTCTTGATTTTCCCGGAGCAAAAAATTTTGAAAAGTCTTCGGATGCTTTGGAAATGGAGTGCGATATTTTGATTCCTGCCGCTTTGGAAAATGTGATCAATGGAGAAAATGCTTCAAGAATAAAAGCAAAAGTGATCGGAGAAGCTGCCAATGGGCCTTTAACGCCAGAGGCTGATGATATCTTAAATCCCAAAGGAATATTAATAGTTCCCGATATGTATTTGAATGCAGGTGGTGTTACGGTTAGTTATTTTGAGTGGTTAAAAAACCTTAGCCATGTGCGTTATGGCCGTTTGGAAAAAAGGTTTACTGAAAATATGAATCATCATATTGTAAACCAGCTTGAAGAATTGACCGGCAAAACGATAAGTACTCCTGAAAAAGATTTTATTATGCATGGCGCTGATGAAGTGGACCTGGTAAGAAGCGGGTTAGAAGAAACCATGACAGCAGCTACCCGGGAGATTGTTGATATCTGGCAAAAGACACCTGCCATTCCCGATATGAGGACAGCGGCTTATGTTTGCGCTATTAATAAAGTGGCGACTTCTTATGCAGAGTTGGGAATTTTTCCATAGGCCATCTAATTCCCGATCTTTTGGAAAGTTTTAAACTTTCCAAAAGTTTACTACTCTTTCAGACTTCAAAATCAGGAAAATTATTTATCTCAAAAAATTGTCTTTCCCTTTTTTCAAACCCAAAACAATACTTTCCATTGGTTATGATTAAGTATTTTGCGGGCAAAGTGATATGATAAAGTAATATTTGCTCCATGGTTTTCTCTGTAAGATTTACATTCATTTCTTTACATTCTATGATCATCCATGGCTGGGACAGCCTGTTGTAAACTACTATATCACAGCGTTTCCTCAACTCTCCTAATTTTATTTCTTTCTCAACGGCGATCAGGGAAGCCGGATATTTTTTTATTAATAAAAGATATTTCAGAAAATTTTGCCTTACCCATTCTTCCGGGGTGAGGGCCAACCATTTTTTTCTTATAATATCAAAAATCTCGTTTATGCCTTCCCGTTGTTGTAACTTAATTTGATCTTTAGGAAATTCTATTTTTATCATTAATTCGTAAAATTCGTTAATATTTTAGTTATTGAATTCCGGCGGGTGCATCCCTAATTGTCGCATGGCCGATCTGACTGTGGGCGGTGGAGACACCGCCCATGGCGCGCTGCCCCGGTTGATGTCTTCACCAACCGGTAACAATTTGGGATGCACTCATTCCGGCTTAAAAATTTGTGCAATCTAAAATCTAAAATCGTATTTTTATCCATTATGAAGACAAAAAAAGAAATAGTAAACAACTGGCTTCCCCGTTACACAGGCGAGAAGTTAGCAAATTTTGGCGAATATATTTTGCTCACCAATTTTAATAATTATGTAAAAATGTTTGCGGATATCCATAAAGTAAAAATTGTGGGTGTAGATAAAGCGATGGAATGCGCTACGGCAAATGATATTACCATTATCAATTTTGGTATGGGAAGTCCCGGGGCTGCTACCATTATGGATCTTTTAAGCGCTGTCAATCCTAAAGCAGTTTTGTTCCTGGGAAAATGTGGCGGATTAAAAAAACGAAATAAAATTGGCGATCTTATTTTACCCATTGCAGCCATAAGAGGAGAGGGGACGTCAAACGATTATTTTCCTCCGGAAGTTCCCGCTTTGCCTGCATTTGCTTTGCAAAAGGCAATCTCCACCACCATACGCGATCATTCCGTTGACTACTGGACAGGCACGGTTTACACGACCAACAGAAGAGTGTGGGAGCATGATGAAGTATTTAAAAAGTTTTTACGCAGGATACGTGCTTATGCCGTAGATATGGAGACGGCGACAATATTCACCGTAGGATTTTATAATAAAATTCCTACCGGGGCTTTGCTGCTGGTAAGTGATTCGCCAATGGTTCCGGAAGGAGTAAAAACTACTGAAAGTGATGCAAGCGTTACAGCTAATTTTGTGGAAATGCATTTGAGAATTGGCATCGAGTCTTTGAAGCAACTGATCAATAACGGGCTTACGGTAAGGCATTTGAAGTTTTAGTTTTTAGTTCCGGGTTCATAGACATCGTTGGACAGTAAATAAACCTACCCTGCCTACCGGACAGGCAGGCTGTCCGGTAGGCAGGCAAATAAGTAAGATTCTTCTTTTTATCTTGAACTAATAAACCAATAAACCAATAAACCAATAAACCAATAAACCAATTTGAACTATCCTCTTCTTCAGATAAAAAATTTCAGCGTTGATTTTATCACGGAGTCAGGAACAACTTCTGCTATAAAAAATATATCATTCGAAATAGATAGTGGTGAAACAGTTGCTATTGTTGGCGAATCAGGTTCAGGGAAAACAGTTACTTCCCTGTCTGTTCTGCAATTACTGCCTTCTCCCCCGGCAAAATATAAGAGTGGTGAAATACTTTTTTCTGAAGATGGGATAAAC